>JBAZHO010000126.1:5300-6160 GCA_041652375.1 Opitutales bacterium
TTCGAGTCCGAGTACGTATTCCGCGGCTGGCAATTCGCCGATGCCATCGTCACCCCCTCCGTCGATGTCGCCTACGGTGACTTCTATGCCGGCGTGTGGTTTGCCGTCCCGGTTGAAAATAGCTGGGCCTACGTCAATGAGATGGACATCTACGGCGGCGTCAGCACCTCCGTCAACGGCATCCTGACGCTCGACGTCGGCGCCTGCCGTTATGCCTATGATGAAGTGATCACCAGCTTCCTCAACAAGAACAACACGATCGAAGGTTACATCGGCCTTTCCGCCGACGTGCTCCTCAGCCCCTCGGTGTACATCTACTATGACTTCGACCTTCTGGTCACCACGCTCGAAGGCAGCATCGGCCACTCTTTCGGTCTGACCGACAGTGTCAGCATAGATGTCGGTGGTTCAATCGGTTATGTTAGCCCTGACAGCGGCGACTCCTACACCTACTACGGTGCGACCGCCGATCTGTCCTACAGCCTCAACGACAGCTCTTCTGTCGGCTTTGGCCTCCGCTATTCCGGCAGCACCGAAGACCTGATCTTCGGCGACATTTCCGATCCGGACACGAGCAAGAGCATCTTATGGTATGGCCTGTCCTTCAGCACCGGCTTCTAAGCCCAGCTTGGGATAATCCATTACAAACCTGTTTGAACCCGCGCCTCTAAAGGGCGCGGGTTCTTCATTTTGGGGCAAATAGCGTGTTTCAAGAGTCCGCCGAAATACCAGACGAAGAGTTTATCCACAGATATAGCGATTGCCAAAAGTCGGCCAATTTGAAGCCGCAGGACGAATGCATGCCTCCGCGGACGGCTCGGAGAGCCGTCCCTACCTCTAAGACTTTGATGCGCAATCTG
>JBAZHO010000127.1:0-6143 GCA_041652375.1 Opitutales bacterium
CAGGGATTTACGCAGATTATTGAAAAGAAGACTTTCTGATTTTCTAATCCCTTTTTTATCCCTGCTTATCTGCGGATAAAACTCTTCTCTTTGTTCTCTTGTATTTTGGCGGACTTTTGAAAAACGCTATACGCGGTTCATGTCGCCTAGCATCCGGCGCAGCTCCGCTTCGTCGATCACGGGCACGCCCAGTTCGCGGGCCTTGGTCAGCTTCGATCCCGCGTCCTCGCCCGCAAGCAGGTAGTCCGTCTTTTTGCTGACCGAGCCTGCCGCTTTGCCACCCGCGCTTTCGATGAGTTCCTTCGCCTCGTCGCGCGAGAGCGTGGGCAGCGTGCCGGTGACGACCACGGTCTTGCCCGCGAGGGGCAGGGCGGCGCTCGGCTTTTCTTCGGGCGGCGGCAGGGGCTGGAGTTTGTGCAGGTTCAGCAGGCGTTCCACTATGTCCAGCTTGTCCGGGCGGCTGAAAAAGGCGTGTATGGACAGGGCCACGATTTCGCCCACTCCGTCCACCGTCTGGAGTTCTTCTTCAGTGGCATGCATCAGCGCGGGCAGGGAACGGAACTTTTTCGCAAGGTCCTTGGCCGTCTGCGCACCGACCTGCGGGATGCCTAGTCCGTGGATCAGTCGCCAGAGGTCGCGCGTTTTGCTCTGTTCCACGGCCTCGATCAGATTGTCCGCGCTCTTGTCGGCAAATTTTTCCAGTGCGAGGAGCTGTTCCTTCGTCAGGGCGTAGATATCGGCTTGATCTTTTACCAGTCCGATGTCCACGAGCTGGTTCGCCACGGCTTCGCCCATGCCCTCGATGTCCATCGCCTGACGGCTGGCGAAGTGCCGAACGGCGCGGCGCAGGCGTTCGGGGTCGTCCTCCCGCGCGAGCCGCCACGCGGCCTGTCCGGGTTCGCGCGCGGCGTCGAGGCCCAGTTCCTTCAGGTGTGCGCCGAAGTCGAAGGGCTTGGAATCCGCCGGGCGCATTTCCTTCACCACGTTGACCACCGCCGGGATGACCTCGCCGGCCTTCTCGATCACCACCGTGTCGCCCACGCGGATGTCCTTGCGGGCGATTTCGTCCTCGTTGTGCAGCGTTGCGCGGGCGATCGTGCTCCCGGACAGCAGCACTGGCTCAAGCTCCGCCACGGGGGTTAGGACGCCCGTGCGGCCTATCTGGATGGTGATGCCGTTCAGGCGCGTGCGGGCCTGTTCGGGGGCGTATTTGTAGGCTATGGCCCAGCGTGGGCTTTTCGCCGTCATACCCGCCTTCTTTTGAAGTTGGATGTCGTCCAGCTTCACGACCGCGCCGTCGGTGTCGTAGGGGAAGGTTTTTCTCGCCTCGTCGAGTTGCTGGATGCGTTTCCAGACTTCGGCGATGCCCTTGGCGTGCAGCGGAAAGCCTTCGGGCAGCCCCGGCAGCCCCCATTTGCGGATTTTTTCGTGCAGAGCGGTCTGGGTCGGGAAAGAAATGCCTTCGCAGTGGCCGAGTCCGTAGAGGATGACCTTGAGCCTGCGCTTCGCGGTCTCGTCGGGGTCGAGCAGCTTGATTGTCCCGGATGCGAGGTTGCGCGGGTTCATGTAGGCCTGCCTGCCGAGTTCCTCCTGCTCGCGGTTGATGCGGTCGAATTCGGCGCGGTCCATGAACACCTCGCCGCGCAGTTCTACGACGGGGGCTTCCTTGAGTGCCGGGATTTCGCGGGGGATGTCGATGGCGGCGAAGTTGCGCGTAACGTCGTCGCCGGTCACGCCGTCGCCGCGTGTCACAGCCCGGACAAATTTGCCGTTTTCGTAAGTCAGGCTGACGGCCACACCGTCGAACTTCGGTTCCACGACGTAGGGCAGGGCGTTCGCGCCAAGAATTCTGAGCAGCTTCGCGTCGAAATCCAGCAGTTCGCCCTCGGCGTAGGTGTTGTCGAGACTGAACATGCGCGAGCGGTGCGTGTAGTGCTCGAACTCGTCGGAACTGTCGTCGCCGACGTGTTGGGTGGGGGAGGGGACTCGGACAAGTTCTGGAGCAAAGACTTCAGTCCCGACGACGAGCATGCCTAGTTCGATGAATCGCACTGGTTTTTCCGCCATTGCCGCGAAGAGCGGGTTCTCGTCCTCAAGCCGCTTCAACTGCGCCGCCATGCGGTCGTATTCGCGGTCGCTGATCTCCGGGGCCGACTTTTTGTAGTACAGCTCGTCGTGGCGCTCTATCTCGGCGCGGAGGGTGCGGATTTCTTGGACGATGTCTTCTTCGGCCATCACCAACAGTTTTGGCCCGGAACAAGCTGTGTGTCCATTCAAAGCTTATGCCGGAAAACATGTCCCTTACGGTTCTTGCCTTTGGCGCGACTTGAACCCGAGCGGCTGAACCCTTTCAGCCGTGCATTTTTTGCCCGTCTGGCGCGGAATTTCTTTCCCTTTTTAGAGGTAAAATGGAGAAAAGTGTTCCGAATTGTGCTGGCTCGTTTTGGGGCCTCTTTTGTAAATCATTTAAGATCAATATATAACGCATTCGGGTATCAGATATGCTTCACTTGTGATCGACTGGAAACGCGTAAGGCGCAGAAGCGCCGGACCAGATGATCAACAACATACAGTTCAAGGACTGGCAGGGCTTGGCGGAGACAATCCGCGAGGAGCTGCGCGAGTGCGCTTGGCTTTTGTCCCTTCTGGATGATCAGCAGAGGGCCATTCTCGACCGCGACGCCATCGCACTGCTGTCCATCAACGAGTCCATCGAGGAGCAGTATCATCAGGTGCGCCTTTGTCACGACGCGCGCTTGAACATGATGCGCGAGGCCAGCGCCACGAGGAGCCTCGTGCAGGGCGCTTCCATCATGGATCTGGCCCCGTACATGCCGGCGGTTCTCAAGCCTCTTTTCGAGGCGCTTTCCGGCGAGGCCCGCTCTTTGCGGGATCGCATCAAGCGCCGCACGGCGCAGAACCATCGCATGCTGGAACGCGCTTCGATGGTGGTTTCCGAAATGCTGAACATTATCCGCCCCGGTAGCGTCACGCGCACCTATGGGCGCAAGGGCAAATACCGCACCTCCACGTCGCTGAAGGGCAGCGTGGTTCACACAGCCGTCTGACAAGGGAAAGCAGAAGCATATGGCAGGACTGATGGGAGACCTTATCGGGAGCACGCAGGCGCTGACAAATCACGCAAGCAGCCTCAACGTCATCGGGCGCAATCTCTCCAACATCAACAATGCTTCATATGCGCGCCAGATCGTCACCACTGAGAGCTACGGAGGCCCCGGCGGTGCGATTTACACCCGCAGTCAGACCACCAGCGCGCGCGACAGCATACTCGACAGGCAGGTTTCCGCAGAGGCTTCCATAACCGGGGCCTTGGAAGAGCAGCAAAACTTTTACTCACAGCTCAACAACGTGATGAGCGAGCAGCTCAACGGCAGCATGGGCGCGAGTCTCGAAACCGCCCAAGCGCAGGGAGTCGGCATCACCGGAGCCTTGAGTTCGATGTTCAACTCGTGGAGTTCGCTTTCGGCCTCGCCCAACAGCTACGGAGCCAAGTCCGAGGTTTTTAACAATGCCGACGAACTGGTGTCCCGCCTCAACGACGCCAGCGCCGCCATCGACGAGGTCGCATCCGTCCAGAACGAGCGCCTTGACCAGAATTTGGACGAGGCGAATGCCTTGCTTAAGAAAATTGCCACGCTGAACGGCAATATCGTCCGCATGGAAGCACGGCAGAGCGGCAGTTCTTCCGCGTTGAAGGACGAGAGGCAGTCCTCGCTGGAAAAACTGTCTTCGCTGATGGATTTCCAGACCCGGAACCTGCCGGACGGTTCCGTGACGCTGAGTTTGCGCGACACGCTGGATGCGGAAGGCCAGACCGTCCCCGGACTGGCGCTGGTGCAGGGTGGGGCTTGGGGCACTCTTTCCGCCGAGCAAGGCAGCCCGCTGACTCTCGTGGACGATGTGCTTGTGACGGAAAACGGCCTCCCGCCGGAAGAGGACGAGAACTACGTGGCTCCCGGTCTGCGCTTGAGTTTCGGGGAGGACACGGTCGCTTTTTCAACTTCGAGCGGCTCCTTGTCCGTTCTTGATCCGGCAAACACGCAGGCCGTTCTGACGCAGATGCGCGACAAGCTGGACGCGTTGGCCGGGCAGTTGATTTCCTCCGTCAACGCCGCGTATCAGGAAGGCGGAAACGGCGACTTTTTCTCCGGCACGACGGCAGCCGACATCGCGCTGGCGGTGCAGGACGCAGCCTCGATCAGCGCCGCTGGTCTGGACGATCCGCAGGGCGGCAACAGCGTCGCCACAGCCGTCGCGGCGCTGTCCGGGAACCGCTTCGACCCCGATGCGGAGCCGCCTCTCGATCCGGATACCGGCCTGCCGATGGACGTTCCTCAAGACCTGTTCCGGGGCACCTTTCTTGATTTTGCCTCCGGCATCGCAACGGATGCGGCAAGCCGGTTGGGCGCGACTTCAGACGCCCTCGACCAGCAGGAACAGATGGAAAGCCTCGTGCGCAACAACCGTGACAACATCAGCGGCGTGTCCACCGACGAGGAAATGACCGATCTGTTGCGCGCGCAAAACGCATATCAGGCCAGCGCGCGCGTGGTGAACGTTCTGAACACCCTTCTTGAATTGGTTACAACGCGCCTCGGCGCGTAACCCTGAACCGCGAGCAGTCCTCCCCTCCCTCTCATGAGAATCTCAGACGTATCCAGCGCGTTTACACTCACAAACCAGCTCCAGAATATCAAAGGTCAGCAGACCCGGCTTCAGGAGCAACTTCTGAGCGGCAAGTCCGTCAACAGGTTGGAAGACAATCCGTCCGTTGCGAACTCCGTCCTCGGGTCACAGGCGGCGCGGGAAAAGCTCGTTCAGATGAACGACAATTCCAAGCTGGCGAACAACATTTCACAGGCCGGCATCGATGCGCTGGACCACGTCCGCGAGGTGAACAAGCTGGCAATGTCCATTGCCGAGAGCGAAGACACGGCAGGCTACGTAGCATCGGCGTCGAATCTGGACACCCTCATTCAAGACGTGCTGGCCACCGCCAACACCAAGTACGGTGACGACTATCTTTTCGCGGGAACCGCCAGCGGCTCGTTGACGCCGCCCTTCAGTTTCGACGAAGAGAGCGGCCAGTATGTTTACAACGGCTCCGGCGACGGGCGTTCGTTCGAGGTTTCCGGCGGGGTGAGCCTTTCGCCTTTCGCCAGCTCCGGCGACAATCAGGCCATTCTCGACACGCTGAACTCGCTGGTATCGCTCAGGGACGCGATGTCAGCCGGGGACGTTGACGCGATCGCAGCCGCTACGGATTCCCTTCAAACTGCCGACGACGCCATTCTGGACACGTCGAGCGACCTCGGCATGGTGCAGTACAGGCTGGAAATCCTTGATAACAGGAATGCGGCAAAATATTCCGTCTATGACAACGCGGAAGAAAACGCCACCAACGCGGACGAGAACGAGACCACCGTGGCGCTTCTGGCGAGCCAGAACGCATACTCTGCGGCGCTCCAGAGTTCCTCAATGATTCTTCAGACCAGCATTCTGGACTACATCTAAGGCGTCGGGCAGGGCTGATTTTCCAAGGAGGTATCGTAGATATCTCCTTTTTTATTAAAAAGATAGGCTTCTGCATCAAAGTTGGCGCGGGGCAAGCTAAACGAACTGCAGGAGAATCCCTCCAGAAACAACACACCAACTGGTTTCACCCTTAACCTACTCAGGGGTGGCGGAAAATAGGAGATAGAGAAATGTCGATCGTACCGTTGACCTCTGGCATGAAGTCCAGCCTTCTGAGCCTTCAGAACACGCAGAAGCTCTATGACAAGACTCAGGAGCGCATGACCACCGGGAAAAGGGTCAACAGTCCCTCCGACGATCCCGCGGCATTCTACGCCGCCGTCACGCTTTCCGACCGCGCTTCGGCGCTGGAGGGCCGCATGGACAACATCGGGCAGGCCGTTCAGGCGATCAAGGCTGCCGACAACGGCATTCAGGCAATCACCAGCGTGCTCAAGAGCATGACCGCCATCGTGGAGAACGCACTCTCCACCGATGAGACGGACAGCGACACCCGCGCCGCACTGGGCAAGAAGTTCAACGACCTGATAGTGCAGCTTAACAGCTTCGCTGGCGACAGCGCGTACGGCGGCGTGAACCTTCTGGAC
>JBAZHO010000128.1:0-6070 GCA_041652375.1 Opitutales bacterium
CGATGGAACTGCTGGACAGCTTCCGCAATGCGCATGGGAGGGGTCCTGCAAAGGCGCTCTGATAGGCCCCGGAGCTTCCCGTTCATCCTGCCGCAACCCTCGCGCGCCGCCCCACCCCACCCCCCCGCGCGTTTTCGTCTTTCAGAGGGCACAAAAAAACAGGCCCGTTCAAGGCCTGTTTTCTTATAAGCATCAATCGCTCGATGGGGCTAGGCGACCGGCTTCTTTTTGATGGGACCTTTGGCGGCCATTCCGTTCGTTGCCACGCCGTTTCCAGAGGTCGGCACCGCCGTCACCTTGTGGCTGACGTAGTAATTGGAATAGGTCCTGTCGTAGTAATGCGAGTAATAATAGGCGGTCTGATTGCCGGTGATGTTGTTCATCACTGCGCCAAGGACCGGCACGTTGGATTCGCGCAGCCGCTTCAGGCAGGTTGCAGCCGTCTTGCGTTTGACGGTGTTGAAGCGGATCACGTAGATGACGCCGTCCACGTTGGAGAGCAGGTTCAGCGCGTCGCTGACGGGTGCGAGCGGCGGGCTGTCTATGAATATCCTGTCGTAGCGCAGGCGAAGTTCGTGAAGGATTTCCTCGAAGCCGCTGCTGCAAAGGATGTGCGGGGGGTTGTTCGTGCTGCCGCCGGTGGGGAGCACATCGAAGTGCTTCTCCACATCTGTCTGAATCGCTTCGTCCAGTTTGCATTCGTCGGCGAGCACAGTCATGAAGCCCTTGGAATTGTCCAGATCGAGAGACTTTGCGATGTTCGGCATGCGGAAGTCACCGTCAATGACGAGCACCCGTTCGCCGCGCGCTGCATAGGTGAGGGCTATGTTCGTGGCTACAAAGGATTTGCCTTCGCTCGGAATGGTCGAGGTAACGAGGAACACCTTTGAGTTCTTGGCCTCGTCGTTGAGCTGAAGCGAGGAATGGATGGACCGGAAGGCCTCGAGCGTCGGCTGATGATTGCCGCTGCTGACGATGCGCGCCCTAGCCTGAGGCATGGATTTGGGGATGCGCGGGATGACGCCTATGATGTTGAGGGAAAGGGATCTCTCGATGTCGAACGCGCTCTTGATCTTGTCGTCGAGCACGATGAACAGGAAGATGATGCTCACGCCCACGCAGGAGCCCAGAAACACGCTTAGGATCATGTCCAGCAACACTCTGGGGCTGGAAGGCTTGATCGGCGGAATGGCCTGATCGACGATCCTTGCGGACTCGGAATCGTCGCCGGACATCGCCATGGTCTGTTGCTTGCGGCTGTAAAGGTAGTCGTAGTGGTTGCGCGCTCCGTCCAGATCGCGCTTGAGCCTTTCGTACTCGGGACGCAACTTTTCAAGCTGTATGCGCTCGTCCTGCTTCTTGGCGATCTGCTGCAGGGCGCTGGCATAGTTGGACTCGGCGTTGGCAAGCTGATTGCGCAAGCCTTCAACAACGCTGTCCACCGTGGCATTGAGCGCCTTTTCGATCTCCTCGCTCTGGCGCGTCACCTCAATCATCTTGGGGTGCTTCTCCTTGTACGATTCCGAAAGGCGCGCCTTTTCGATATTGACCTCCGTGCGGCGCATGAGAAGGGGGGGGACTCGCTGATCGCGGGCGATGTCTGGCACTTCCCACAGGTCGCGGCCAGCCGCCTTGGCCTTTTCTACAAGCTCCCACACGGAGCGCACTTCATCGAGAATGCGCTTGTCCTGCGTTGCGTACTCGGTCACGCGCATCAGCTCCTGCTGATTTATGTCCGTGCCGGCATCGAAGGAAATCGTCTTGTACTTCTCCTTCATGTTGGCCATCTGAAGCTCAAGATCGTTTACCTTGCGCCCCTGAACGTCGATCTGGCCCTGCAGTTCGTCCACGGCGCGCATTGCCACTTCGACATTCTTGCTGCGCTTGTAGGCGATGTATTCTTCGGCAAAAATATTGGCGATCCTAGCCGCCAGATCCCTGTTCGGATGGGAGAACTGGATGTTGATCATCAAGGTCATCCTGCGCGGCAGAATCGACCTGTTGTCCATCAGGACCTGAAGCGGCGTGGAAGTCTGCCCGTCGAACGAACGCACCGAAAGAAAGGGAGACATCAGTTCGCGCCGTTCGGACTCCTTGAGCCTGCGTTCGACATTCTGGGCGATTGTAACGCCCTCGAGAATGCTGACCTCGGTATTGAAGTCCGCATCGTTGCGCACGCTGCTGTCGGAAACCTCGTTGAATTCGACGGTTTTGTTCTGCTGACGGAAGATTTGCAGGCTGGACCAAGCCGTATAGACAGGCGTGGCATTCATGCAGAAAAAGCCCATCGCCACTATGCAGACGAACAGGGATATGAAGAGCCACCAGATACGCTCGCGGAACATGGCCACGTAATCGCCGATTCCGCGCCCGGTGTGCCCTTCCCCGTAATATCCGCCGTAGTTGTTCTCGCCGTAATAGTACGACCCGTAACGGTTGTCGTAATTACTGCCGTCGCCGCCGTATGAATGCTGACCGCCGTCCTTGTTGCTTGAGCTGTTGGCCATGCTGCTGAGAAATTGATATTTATTAAACTATGATTACCACTTGCGCTCGGGAACCACTATCAGATCGCCGTCAATCAACGGCCAGTCATCCTGTCCGAGCGTGTTGGCATCGATCACGTACGTCTGCGTTTCCCCCTTTTCGTCCGTGCGGACGAGCTTGACTGCAGATCTCTGGGCCAGCCTGTTGTCTCCCCAGCCGCCCGCAAGAGCTATTGCACCCAGAAGCGTCATTTTTTCCTCTGGGGGAAACAGAACAAAACCCTGCTTGTTGACCATGCCCTGCACGTTCACCCTGCGCTGCTTGTAGGCAACGATAGCGATGTCAACCTGCGGGTTGACATAGAAATCCTTGCTGTACTGGGCAAACAGAAACTCCCGCGCCTGAGCGACGGTCATATCCTTCAGACGCACCGTTCCGATGTAAGGAAGAGTCACGGAGCTGTCGTTGGCCACGCGGACCTCCGTCTCAGTCTCAGGCTCTCCGATAATCCGAAAGTGAATGACATCAAGAGGACCGATCTTGTAATTCTCAGATGCCTTGACCTTGGTGGAAGGCTCTGTCGGGTTTTGAGCCTGCGCGTTCGGCGCGCAAACGGAGATGAATGCTGCTGCAAAAAGGTATGTCCACTTCATATGAAGAAAAATGCTAGGGCCAATATACGGTATAGGGGAAGGTCGCCCAGGCATGCTGCCAGATGACCTTCCCCCATTAAAGTAACCGATTAAACTCTGTAAGAAAACTAGTATCTTAAGGACGCAACCACTTCGAGAATGTTGTTCCCGTAGTCAAGATTCGCCATTGAGGACTCGTTGTTGTTGTGTGTGTAGCTGGCCTTGACGTTGAGATACTCGTTCGGCTGATAGCTCATAGACACGCCCGCGAGGAGGTAGTCGTCCGTGCGACCTGCGAAATCGAGATACTCTGTCTTGACGTAACCCATGATCGCTCCGGCCCTGAACGACCTGCCAATCTTGTAGTCACCGACGAAGATCAGACCAGTGCGTGTCGTGGTGTTGGCGGAAATAGGCGAAACGCTGTAGTCGCGCATAAGCCTGACGCCGACGTCGACGAGCGGGGAAAGCGCATAGTTAAGGCGGGCATTGAACGAAAGACCGCTCTTGCTCGCAACACCAGCGCCACGCGCGTCGCGCTTGATCCAGCCGAAGCTGGCGTAACCGGTCAGTTTCGGCATCAGTTCACCGCGCAGACCCAAGGAGAGCTTGTGGTCGATGGCGGCAACTTCCGAGCTTTCACCGATGGACACTGGACGATAAACGTATCCGATGGACACGTCGGTCTTCGGGCTGATTGCCGTGTAAACGTCGAAAGGAACGGAGAAGCTGGTGAAGTCGGAATAACCGGAACCGCTGATGTAGTTCTGGCCATCGTAGCTAATGCCGGTGCCGATCTTCGTCTTTGCACTGACGGACATTTCCGCGTACCCGGAGACGTTGACGACCGAACGCGACACCATGCCGGGCTGAAGGGAATACAAGCCGCTGCCGTCGAGATAGTCCACGTCGGTGTTGGTCTGCAACTCGACGTAACTCAGGGCCGCTGTAGCCTTGAGGCTGGCATTCTTGTAAACGAATGTGCTGGTGAAATCGTTGTTGTTGGTATCAAGATCCGAGATGTCCTGATAATCGATAATGTGGTAGCGGTAGGATACGCGTCCATTGAAATCCGTGATACCAACGGACCCGATATCAAGTTCGATACCGGGGGTGTACTGGTATGCCACGTCACTCTTCGTGTTAGAAGAGCGAAGAAGAACATTGGACTCGCTCCTGATGCTGGCCTGACCGGTGATATGCAGGGCCATTTCATCACCCAGCGATATTACGGGAGCAGCCTGTGAGGACACAAACGCACCCAGCATGGGAGCTAGGGCGAGGGAAAGCTTGGTAAGCGACTTCATGATGTCTAGTTAGTGAAACCGTTAAAACAAGATGTGGGGACAGGACCCAATCTCTTGCAATCGTTAATGAATTAAGACTCGGATTGAACGGATGGCAACTGTTTTTTGATGCATGCCTATCCAAAATACTTTCTTTCTGGCGTTTTCAGCTCTCAAAAACTATTCAAGACTGTGTCAGAACCCCGCCGCATGACAGTCGCCACCGATTTAAATGGCTCATAACGCGGTTCAAAAAAAATCAGACTCACGAGGCCCAAACCCTTATGGACGCTCAGAAAATCGACTCCCCAACACCTAAAAACACCATCGGCCCAGGCATCTTTTTCGGTCTGATGGCCTTCAGGCGGACCAGAGACGGCAGCATGAGACTACGACCAGTCTGGCGACGGATAGGTATCTTTTTTTTTACTGCCATGCTGACTTTATGGGCGCTCAAGAGCGCGGCGATTTACGGATTTTTTAGATATGTGCGGCAGTTCGACAATATCACCTTCGTGGATTCTGTGAAATTTCCGCTAAACCGTAAGGCGTTGGTGCACAAGTTTGGCGAGTATCATCTCGAAATGGCCCGCGCGGCGCTCGAACGCCAAGACTACCGGTCAGCGCTCACCCTGCTGCGTTCCGGCCTTGCCCGGTCGCCGGACAACAGGGATGGCCGCCTCGCCCTTGCCAGCCTGTATCGCATGATGAAGGACGAGGACAACACCGTCAGCCTGCTCAAGCGCGGCTTGGACTTTCATGCGGACGATCCTCTGTATCTGAAGGTCTGCCTGCAGACTCTCCTAACATACCGCAGGGACGCCGAAATCATGGACTACGCGGACGCCCGGCTGGCCAATGTCTCGGAGAATCCAAGCGTCCCCGAACGAATGGTGGCCTACGTGGCTGCGCAGGTGTTTGAGGAGCACGGCAACTTCGCCCGCACAATCGCATACCTGAACGATTACAAGCTCACGGACACCGAGGAAGGGTGCATGCTTCTGTCCAAGGCTTACTGGACCTGCGAAAAACGGGATCAGGCCATCCAGTTGCTCAAACGTTTCCTCATACGCCACCCCGGCGTGCCGTCCGTCGGCGTCCACAAGATGCTCTGCACCTACCTGCATCAGACGGGCAGGGACTCCGACGCCATGATAAGCTCCCTGTCTGTCGTAAACGACGACCCCAAATCGTACAACGCGCGCAAGGACCTCATCGAAGCGTATCACAATCTGGGACAAAATGACAAAGCGAACTGGGAATCCCGCCGTTACCTGATGGACTTCCCGGACAAGGCCGAAGCCCTGCTGCTGCTCGGAGACTACGCAACAAGCATTCCCGACGCCGACCTTGCCAACGAAATCTACTACACCGCCGCCGAACAGGGCTTCAACATGGGAATCTTCGGCCTGCTCATGATAGAGAGCAACCTGTCGGCGGGTAACTTCGCCAAATCCGCCGACTACTGCCAGCAGCTAATCGACGAGGCGCCGATCTGGCTGTCCCACTACGAGCCGCAGATCAATTTCCTTCGCGCAGCCTCCGCCCGCGGCCTCAGGCAGGACTCGATGGCCAGCCTGTATCTGACCCGCGTTCTGGAAAGCAAGCTCGCCGCCGACGATCTGCTGGCGATGGGCAGACGCATGCAGATCGGAAGAGCGTCGG
>JBAZHO010000129.1:0-4708 GCA_041652375.1 Opitutales bacterium
GCCAGCGTGGGCGCGACGGAACGCAAGCTCAAGGAACAGGGCGTCGCCTACAAGGTGGGCAAGTTCCCGTTCACGGCGTCGGGCAAGGCGGTGGCAATGGGCGAGCCGGAGGGGTTCGTGAAGGTGCTTTCGGGCGCGGAATTCGGCGAGGTTCTGGGCGCGCATATCATCGGCCCGGAGGCCACGGAGCTTATCGCGGAGTTCGGTCTGGCAATGAATTGCGAGCTGACCCTCGACGATATTCACGCCACTATCCACGCGCATCCGACGCTGTCCGAGGCGCTGGCCGAGGCAGTGGCCGCCACGCACAACGAGTCCATCCACATCTGACAAGGGGCGACGGCCCCTTGACCCTCCGATGCTTACGCATCGGGCAGGGGCGTTCGCCCATACGCTTGCTTCGCATCGCTACCCGTGTCTTGGGATAGATATGGCGATTTCAAAAAGAGAACCCGAATAAAACCCAGACCTCTATCCGCAGATCATTGAAGAATAAGACGTTCTGATTTTCTAATCCCTGTTTTATCCCTGCTTATCTGCGGATAAAATTCTGGGTTCTTTTTCGGTTTTCTTTGGGCAATCGCTATATCATAGGATAATCCGGCCCATCGATGACGACCGGCCCTTGTCCTCTATCTCGCATACGCATCCCCTACTCGCTTGTGGTCGGGGGGAAGCGGCGTTTGTAGTCGGGCTCTTCCAGTTCCACTTTTTTGCCTTCCACCAGCACGTCTCGCACGGCGGGGTGCGTCAGGAGCTGCTCGAATGAGTCCACTGCGACGCGCCAGCACAGGGAGCCGCAGACTTGCGTTACGGCCAGCGTGCCGTCGGCCACGGGGAAGCCTATTTCCACGTTGCTTTGGCCGTATTCCCCGAGCAGGCGGGCGTGGAGTTGTTTGAGGAAGTCCGTGGCGCGGGCGTCGGGTTCGACGACCCATATGACGTTCGTAACGAGTTCTTCGATCGAGCGTTCCAGATCGTTCACGTTTTCCACAACTAGGTTGGATTCGCCGTTGCGGCGGCTGACTCGGCCTTCGATGGAGACTATGTTGCCGGGCGCGAGCGGGTTCTGCGGTTCGGCGTGGCCGGACAGCCAGTCCGTGTCGCCTTGTCCGCTGCGGCGTTTCCATTCGTCGAGGCGTTCTTGATAGGCGTCCATCTTGCGGGCGTAGGCTATGGAATACATGTTCAGCGTGAAGCTGCCCGTGCGGGTGCCCACGCCGAGTATGGCCCAGACTCTGTTGTCTTTTTTGCTGATTTTCTTGGTGAAGGCGGTGATGACGCCGCAGAGGCGGAACGGGGTCTTGTCCCCCCAGTTGAGATACTCTTCGGCTTGGAAGCTGCTCAGGCCTTCCGCTATGCCTTTGAAGCGGTTCATCGGGTGGCCTGACACGTAGAAGCCGAGCAGGTCTTTCTCGTGCTGGAGTTTCTCGGTCATGGGCATTTCCACTTTGTGGAGCATCGGGCCGCCGCTCATCAGCGAGGCCGGTTCCGGCGCGCCGAAGAAGTCGAACAGGCTGCCCTGCCCCAGCGCTTTCTGTTCCTGTTCGCGGGCGACGTCCTTCATCACCATGTCCAGCCCCGCGAGCAGCGTGCCCCGGTCCTGCCCCATGCGGTCGAAGCCGCCGGTTTTGACGAGGTTCTCCATGACGCGCCGGTTGACGCTTTTGCCGTCCACGCGTTTTGAGAAGTCGTAAAAGTCCTTGAACCTGCCGCCCGCCTTGCGCTCGTCGCGGATGGCTTTGGCCGCGCCTTCGCCCACTCCCTTGATGGCGGCCAGTCCGAAGAGTATCGTGCCGGCCTCCCCGTCCTGCCCCGGCGAGGGGGTGAAGGACTCGTCGGAGCGGTTCACGTCCGGCCCGGCGACGTTGACGCCCATTGCGACGGCTTCCTCGATGAAGCCCTTGAGCTTGTCCGCGTTGCCCAGTTCGCAGCCCAGCAGGGCCGCCATGTACTGCACCGGATAATTGGCCTTCAGGTAGGCTGTGCGGTAGCTCAGGATGGCGTACGCGGCGCTGTGGGACTTGTTGAAGCCGTAGCCGGCGAACTTTTCCAGCAAGGCGAAGATTTCCTCCGCCTTTTTCGGGTGTATCTTGTTCGTCTCCGCCGCTCCCTTGACGAACTTCTCCCGCTCGGCGTTCATCACCTCCAGCTTCTTCTTGCCCATTGCCCTGCGCAGAATGTCGGCTCCGCCGAGCGTGTAGCCCGCGATGCGCCGCGCCGCTTCCATGACCTGCTCCTGATAGACCATGATGCCGTAGGTTTCGCGGCACACGTCCTCAAGCAGGGGGTGCGGATACTTGACCGTCTTGGGGTCGTTCTTGCCCCGGATGTAGTCCGGTATCAGGTCCATCGGGCCGGGCCGGTACAGGGCTATGAGGGCGATGATCTCGTCTATGGACGATATGCGGAACTGTCGGCAGAGGCTCTGCATGCCGCCGGATTCGAGCTGGAACACGCCCACCGTGCGCCCGCTGTTGAGCAGGTCGAAAGTATTCTGGTCCTCGTAGCCGACCTTGGAGATGTCGAAGCCCGGGTCCGCCGTCTCGCGCACCATGCGTTCCGCGTCCGCGATGACGGTGAGGTTCTTCAGGCCCAGAAAGTCCATCTTCAGCAGGCCCAGCGCCTCCACCGGCTCCTTGGGGTACTGCGTCGTGAGCGCGCCCTCCTGCATCGTCATGGGGACGAATTCCACAAGGGGCCGGTCGCCAATGATGATGCCGCAGGCGTGCTTGCCGGTGTTGCGCACCATGCCCTCCAGCACGCGGCCCTTTTCGACGATCTCCTGCGCTACCTTGTTGGTCAGAACCTCGGCGGCCAGCTCGGAACTCTTCTTCACCGCGTCGTCCAGCGTGATGTGCAGGTCGTCCGGGATCATCTTGGCCAGCCGGTTGGACTCCGAGAACGGGAGGTCCAGCACGCGGGCCATGTCTCGCACGACGGCCTTGGCCCCGAAGGTTCCGAAGGTGATGATGTTGGCCACGCAGTCGTGCCCGTACTTGTTGCGCACGTATTCCACCACCTCGTCGCGGCGGCGCATGCAGAAGTCTATGTCGAAGTCCGGCGGCGAGACGCGCTCCGGGTTCAGGAAGCGTTCGAAGAGCAGGCCGAAGCGGATGGGGTCGATGTCCGTGATGCGGAGTATGTAGGCCACGATGCAGCCCGCGCCGGAGCCGCGCCCCGGCCCGACGGAAATGCCCTGCCGCCGCGCCCAGTCGATGAAGTCCTGCACGATCAGGAAGTAGTCCACAAAGCCCGTGCCCGCGATGACCGACAGCTCGTAGTCCACGCGGTCGATTATCATCGACGCGAAGTCCGCCCCCTGCCCCGCATTCGGCTTGAAGGCGTCCGGGGCGTGGTAATCCAGCCCGTAGCGTTCCTTCAGGCCCTTGACGCACAGCTCGAACAGCTCCGACCCGTTCGTGCGGATGTTCTCGCGCTGACGCTCCGTGAAAGTGAAGTCCCCCGCTTTCCCGTCCGCTTCCAGAAGGCCGTTCTTGAGCTTCGTGTACCGCTCCATCAGGGCGTCCATCCTGTCCGCGTGGCCGGGCGCGTATCCGGCGGGCATCTGGAAGACCGGGTAATGGTTTTCGCCGAAGGGCAGCTTCACGTCGCACATCGAGGCCACGTCCACGGTGTTGTCCATGCACTCGGGGATCTCCCCGTAGATGGCGGACATCTCGTCGCGGCTCTTCATGTAGAACTGCTGCGCCGGGAAGCGGAACCGCTTCTCGTCGATGCGTCGGGAGCCGGTCTGTATGCAGAGCATCGCGTCATGGGAGTCCGCGTCGCTCTTCAGTGCGTAGTGAATGTCGTTGGTGCAGACAGTCTTGAGGCCGAACTCTCGGGCGATCTTCAGGATGTCGCGGTCCACCGCAATCTGCATCCCCAGCCCGTGGTTCATCAGCTCGACGAAGTAGTTATCCTTGCCGAAAATGTCGATAAAGCGGGCCGTCCAGCGCCGTGCGCCGTCCCAGTCCCCCCTCAGAAGGTGCTGCGGCACGACGCCCTGAAGGCAGCCCGTGAAGCCGATCAGGCCCTTGGAGTGCGCCGCCAGAGTCTCCAAGTCCACGCGCGGCTTGTAATACAGCCCCTTGGTGTGCGCGAGGGTGATGATGCGGGCGAGGTTCTGGTAGCCCTCGAAGTTGCGGGCCAGAAGGCCCATGTGGAAAGTCTTGTTCTTGAGGGATTCCGCCGCGTCGTCCGCCTCCTCGTTCCCGGCCACGCGCGAGCGCCGCTGCGGATGCTCGCTCATGGGATGGTCGATCACCAGATAGATCTCGCAGCCGAGGATGGGCTTCACGCCCGTGCCCTTGGCCGCCTTGGAGAAAGCCGCCAGACCGAACAGGTTGCCGTGGTCCGTGATGGCCAGCGCGGGCATGTTCAGCTCCCCGGCCCGGGCGATCAGCTTGTCCACCTTCGCGCAGCCGTCCAGAAGACTGTAATCCGTATGGACGTGCAGGTGGACGAAAGGCCGTTGGATGCGGACCTCTTCTGCGGGCTTGGCGGCGGCGTCTTCCATGCTGGAAACGATTCAAACCCCATACCGCCACCCCCGCAAGAAAGGGTTGTTCACATGGCGGAGCTTTCTTTTCCGGCCCAAACCCCCGCTTGCGACAGAATATAGCGGTTGCCAAAAGTCGGCCAATTTGAAGCCGCAGGACGAATGCATGCCTCCGCGGACGGCTCTGAGAGCCGTCCCTACCCC
>JBAZHO010000129.1:4728-6060 GCA_041652375.1 Opitutales bacterium
GTAGGGACGCCTCTCCGAGGCGTCCGCGACGTGTGCATACGTCGGTTGTCCCGTTTTCTTGCCAGATTAGGTTTCTATTTTGGGAAACTTTTGGCAACCGCTCTAACTGGATATGTGAACAATCTACCCAATCAGACTGCCTTCACTCGTTCCAGCACGTCGCCGGGAACGATGAAAATGAAGGCCTTGCCCTGTTTTTCTTTGATCAGCAAGCCGCTCTTCACAAGCCCCGTGAGGTCACTTCTGGCGGTCATGTTGGTGATGCCGTGACTAACCTGATGCCCTTGTATGGTATAGGTCCAGCCGGGGTGCCTTATGGCATGACCAAGGAGCGCCTGCTGCCTGTGATTAAAACGCACCTGAACGCGGATCAATTCACCAAGCGCCTGCTGTCGTTCGAGTTGCAGATTCACATAGTTCCGCAAGCCCGTGCCGGCGGCCTCGATCACTCCCAACTGATGTTCGATGAAGTAGGTAAGATCCTTGTCGTCGTTCTCGGCGTAAAGGAAAGCCTGTCCATATTTCACGGGGGCCTTGAGGATGTACTCCGATATCGAAATGAACTCGAAGATCTCATATCCGGCATTCAGCATCGCCCAATAGAACAGCGCACGCGCGGTCCGTCCGTTGCCATCGACAAAGGGATGATCGTAAGCCAGCCAGAAGTGCAGAATTATGGCTCTTAGCACCGGGTGGATAAAACTCTCGCTTTCCCCGTTTGCAAAGCGGCACATGTTCTGAACGCGCTGCTCCAGCTCCTCCGCCGGAGGAGGCGTGTGTAATATTTCTCCGTCGTGAGTGACCACCTTGATGTCCTCGCCCGGAAGACGGAATCGTCCTGACGCATCCGCCTTATCCAGAACGCCCATGCTTACCCGATGGTGAATTCCCAGAACAAAGCCCACGTCAAGCTGGCGCGGCATGTTCCCGCGTAGGAACTCCATCGTGGCGTAGTTGTTTATTATCATCCGCTCATGAACATTTCTGGGCGGTCGCTTGTTGCGGATCATGTCCTTGGCCTGCTCACGCGTCGTCGCAGCCCCCTCAAGCTGGCTGGACGTTATCGACTCCTCGATAAGGCTGCGGATCATGTATCTGTCCCGCCGTTCTTTTGTAAGCACGTCCCTCGGCAATGGAATCAGCCCAGCACCGCATCCACGATCTAGTTCATGCAGACGTCTCAGAATGGACGAAGTCTGCACGTAGGTAAAAACATCAGGAAGCCCTTGCGAAGGCTTGTGAAACGGAATGGACACATAGGGAATTCTGCCGGACTTGATGCAGCGCCAAACCTCTTCGGCTTCAACACCGTCCGGCATTCTTTGCCTGCGC
>JBAZHO010000130.1:0-6052 GCA_041652375.1 Opitutales bacterium
ACCGCAAATTTATCTAAATGCGCTATACAGCGCCATATTGCCGGTTGTATTTATTGAGATTGTTTGCCTTTACGTTTTCGGCCAGTTCTCGATCCTGCTGAGCTACTTCAGGATGCCTGATTTTTACAGGGTATCGCTTGCGATGACTCTGGCTTCGTCCCTGATTATCATATATTGGTACGTGAATCTCCTTTTCGGGCTGAATCTGGCCGTCATCCCGCGCGGTATAATCATGGGCAACTTTATTGTTTCCATAGTGGCCCTCTCGTCGTTCAGGATGTTATTCCGCGTGCTCAAGGAGAAGAAATCCGGCACTTTTTCCTCGGGCAAGGACCAGATGCGCGTAGCCATTGTCGGCGCTGGCGACGTCGGTTCCCAACTCGCGGCGGATATGCTGGCCCGCGGCTACATGAAGATGAGGCCGGTGATCTTTTTGGACGACGACCGCAGCAAGTGGAAGCATAACATTCACGGCATCCCGGTATTGGGAAGTCCCGACGAACTGGCGCGGGTCAAAGAGCTATTCGGCATAGAATCCATTATCATCGCCATGCCCACGGCTGCCACAAAGAGGGTTCGTGATATTGTGGACATGGCAAACGATCTTGGCGTGAAAGTGCATACCGTGCCTTCCATGGCCGAACTTGCGACAGGCAGGGTGAATACGACGAAAATCCGTCAGGTTCAGATCGAGGATCTTCTGGGCCGCAAGCCCGTCAGTCTGGACACGGACAACATTCGCCAGATGATCGCGGGCAACGTCGTCATGGTGACTGGCGCGGGCGGTAGCATAGGCAGCGAGCTTGTCCAGCAGATTGCATCCTACGACCCCTCGAAGGTCGTTCTGGTGGAACAGTCGGAGTTCGCCATGTTCACGCTTGAGGAACGCCTCAAGGGCGTTGGTTTGAACAGCGTCGTGCTTCCCGTGGTGGTCAATATTTGCGACCTGCCCAACATGAGCAGGCTGATGCAGGAGCAGAAGCCGGACCTGATCTTCCACGCAGCGGCCTACAAGCACGTTCCCATCATGGAACGCCAGCCCGCGACCGCGCTAGTCAACAACTCGTTCGGCTCCGCCGGGCTTGCGGAACTGGCCAGCGAGTTCGGGGTGAAGCGCTTCGTGCTCATTTCCACGGACAAGGCGATCAACCCCACAAACGCAATGGGGGCCAGCAAGCGTCTGGCGGAGATCTACATGCAGGCGCTCAACGACAAGCCGGGCAACACGACGCGCTTCATGGCCGTGCGCTTCGGCAACGTGCTCAACTCCTCCGGCAGCGTGATCCCCACCTTCCGCAAACAGATTGAGGCAGGCGGGCCGGTCACGGTCACGCATCCCGAAGTGACGCGCTATTTCATGACCATACCGGAAGCGGTCGGCCTTGTGCTTCAGTGCGGCACGCTGGGGCAGGGCGGCGAGATTTTCGTCCTGAACATGGGCACTCCCATCAAGATCGTGGACATGGCGCGCCAGATGATCCGCATGTCAGGCATGCGTCCTGACGTTGACATCGACATCAAGTTCATCGGCCTGCGCCCCGGCGAGAAACTCTACGAAGAGCTTCGTCACAACAAGGAACAGCACACCCAGACCAGCCACGAGAGGATTTTCCGCTTCACGTGCGCGTCGCAGCCCTACGATAAGGTCCTGATCAGCTTCGCGGACATCCGCAAACGTCTGCCCGCGCTGGAGACTGCCAACGAAGTGCGCAGCCTGATAAAGGAATACGTCCCCGAGTACACGCCGTTCGTGGACTGATCGACTGACATCGTTGCCAGCTTTTTTCTTTACAACGGGCCTTCGATGCGCGAGAGTCCCGGTTTTTCCACAATCAGGATACAGCGCGAACCATGGGTAATCTAAGAAAGAAACGCCGTCGCAAGATAGCACAACACAAGCGTCGCAAACGCTCTCGCGCAAACCGCCACAAGAAGCGTTTGTGGGGTTAGGCTGTCTCTCAGACGGCGGAGTCATAATATTCGACCTTGCCCGATGGACTGGACCTCGCCACACATCGCTTGATGGCGCAACGCGCTTGAGATTTTCGATCACAACGGGCACCCGCACGCGGGTGCCCGTTTATGTTCGATTGCTCCTTGACGGACCAAGACTTACCAGCGCAACCACATATAACCTCATTTCGGGAAAGGGAAACGTTCGTTTTCCCTTTCCCTGCCTGCCCGGCGAGGGCCTTCAGTTCCCTATTCCACACCAAACAGCGAGGAACCAGAATTTTAACCACAGATTATTGAAAAAGAAGACGTTCTGATTTTCCAATCCCTTTTTTATCCCTGCTTATCTGCGGATAAAAATTCTGGGTTTTATTTGGGTTTTCTTTTGGAAATCGCCCCTAGACGCGCGAGCATTCCCGGCGGAGGGCTGGTCCCCGCCTCAGCGGCTCCAGACCGACGCGGTGGACTCGCGCAAGGTCTCCGCGATCCTCCGCCGCTCGTCCGCGTTCAGATGCTCCAGCAGCTCGCACAGCCTTTGCGCGTAATCCCCCGCCTGATAGTTGGCCGTCTCCATCAGATACAGCATCAGCGCGGCACGCGGGATCTGGTAGGAACGGCGTTTTTCGCTTCCGCTGGGTCCGCGCGCGTTCATCGCGTGCCCCATCAGCTTCTGGTTGTCGAAACAGTCCCGCACATACTGCGCGCTGCGGCCTATCACGTCTGCGGCTTCCTTGGCCGTGAACCATTCCTTTCCCTGCGGCAGAAGCCTTGCGATGGGCGAGAGGGACCTTTTGTCTGTCGTCGCGCTCATAAGGTCCCGTCGAAGTATGTGTGCGGAGCCTCGCCCATGCGGGCCGCGCGATAACCAGCGTTGTAAGCCTCGCGCCGCGCCTGTGCCACGGCATCCCCGATGCGCTTGCCGAGGTTCTCGCTGAGCATCGAAGCGGTGTAAACGTTGGAGCAGGGAACCTTGGCGTAAGCCAGCCAAGTTCTGCCGCTGCCAAGCAGGTGGCCCGTGTCCACCACAAGTTCCGCGCAGCGGCCAGAGGCCTGAACGCGCAGAATCTGCGAACGACTCTTCATGATGTATTTCTCCCGTTTGTTTATAATGTTTTCCGCGCGCTAGAACAGATTCAGCCGCGTCTGCCGCGAAAGCGGCTCCCTGTGGAAATCCACGTCCTTTGTCAGGTATCCTTCACGTCTGAGATATGTATCCACCAACGCCGTCACGAGGCTCGATACCGAACGATTGTCGTCAAGCGCCGCCAGACGCAGAACCTCGTGCATTTCTGCGGGCAGCGAGACGGAAATGCCTGTCGCATGCTTTGCTCGTCTTCTCATGGTGAACACTTATTCATCAAATCGCTTGATTTGGCAAGCAAAATTATTATTATTGACTATTATAATAATTATTGTTAACTCTTGCACAGGATCAACGCCTTACGCGCGTTGCCCCTCGATCCGGGGCCGATCCGTTTGAAGACAGATTTAAATCCGACAAAGGCAGCATATGACGCAGAACGACGAACAGCCGGACGGCGGGGTGGGGCAGAAGCACCGCACCGTGGGCATATCAATGAATCCCACGCTGGAACAGAGGGCGAAAGCCAGAGCCGAGGCTCTGGGCCTGAAGTTCAGCCCCTACGTGACGCTCTGCATAGAGGCGGAGCTGAAAGGTTTCTCGCAGATCGTGCGCGACGACTCGCTGGACCTCGAAAGCGCGATGCGCCGCGCGCGCGAATACATGGGCCAGAAGACCGTCTCCATCGACTTCGAGGAAGACGTGGCGCAGGTCATTGAAGAATTCGCGCGGCGGACGGGCGCTCCGGCCTGCGAACGCCTTGCCCGCGTGGGCGGGCAGAGGGTGGACTTCCTGCTCGAACTGCCGCCGCGCGGACGGGTGCGCCGCAAAGTGGCGGTGGAATGCCGTCACAACGTGCGGCAGTATTACGCGCTGGCGCTGGGGCAGGGCCTGCTCCTGCGCTCCTGCCCGGAACTGGACGCCGTGGTGCTCGTGGTCCCGTATCTGGAAGGCTTTGAACCAGCCGTGATGGCGCAGTTCCGCACCCACGGCATACACGCTGCCACGCCCGACACGCTGGGCGCGCTGCTCGCTGAACTCTGAGGCGCGCGGCAAGTATTGCTGATGGGCGCAAGGGATGTTGCATATTCGGCGCTTTGTGCTATCTCGTACCGTGACACAGTCCTGTCCGTTGGACGGGAAACGAGCTTCTTTCTATTCAGGCAGCACAATGGAAAAGTATCTTTATCTTTCACTGATTCCGGAGTCGTTGATCGCATCTCAACTTCCTCCAGAAGAATTCGGTAACTATTACGCTGTGGGCACGCGCAAGCGCTCCCGCGGGCAGGCGGTTTTCTTCGAGGTCGAGCCGGGATTCCCGAGCGAGGGCATCTCATGGGACGTGATGGAGCAGCGCACCGTTCCGCACCCGGACGGCAGGCTGAAGAGGTCGGTGTATCTGAGCGTTTACCGCGTGCTCGAACGCGTGCCGCTGGAAGCGCTCAAGAAGCTCTATCTGGTGACAGACGACGGTCGCGTGCTCGGGCTTGACAAGGCGGACTACGTGTCCGACGCGCTCAAGTCTCTGCACCTGTATCAGGAATTCTGCCCGATGACCCCGCGCGTGGTGTCCAACCTCGCCCCGCAGGAGTTTTGCAAGCAGATCACCAATCCCGCCAATTCCATATCCGTGCCCAAGATCGTCTTCTGCGAGCTGATGCTTGAGAAGCTGGCCCGCGACCCGGAGGCGACCGAAATCGGCGACCTGCCCTACCGCAACATCGGGCACTTGCGCGACTGTCTGCGCGAACTGCTCACCAAGCAGGACAAGACCACCAAGCAGGTGGACCGCGCCCTGAGCGGCGAGGTGCTCTTCCGCACCATCAAGAACGGCTTCTTCGTGGGCGACGGCGAGGATATGTTGTACTATCCGCTTCCGCCCATCGAACAGCTTGAGCGCGAATACTACGAGTGGTGGCGTTCCGCGCTGACGACGTTCATCGACTAGCTCTGGCAGGTCCGAAGCTGGCGCTTCATCGGGTAGCCTCGTTTTCCGGCGGGATGCATGTGCGCCGCCACAGGTCCACTGGTGTGCGCAAGTTTGCCGGACTAAGGCGGACAACTATTTTTTTGTAACACAAACTATTGCCAATCAGCAATTAACATTCTCCATAGATGGAAAATATCAAACCGATATTCTGGCTTGTTCCAGCCACCTCGGTCGTAGCCCTCGCGTTTGCCTTCTATTTCTTCAGGCAAATGATGGCGTGTGACGAAGGCTCGGACACGATGCGCAAAATCGCCCGTCACGTGCGGGCAGGCGCTCTGGCTTACCTCACGCAGCAGTACAAGATTGTCGCCGCTGTGTTTGTATTCATGACCCTCGTCTTCATGTGGCTGGCCTACGGCCTGCACGTGCAGAACGGATGGGTTCCCTTCGCCTTCCTGACGGGCGGTTTCTTCTCCGGTCTGGCTGGCTTCTTCGGCATGAAGACGGCCACCTATGCCAGCGCGCGCGCCGCGCAGGCGGCCAGCGTGTCGCTCAACGCGGGTCTGCGCGTGGCGTTCCGCTCCGGCGCGGTGATGGGTCTTGTCGTGGTCGGCCTTGCGCTGCTCGACATCAGCGCATGGTTTCTGGTGCTCAACCACTTCGTCACCGAAGGCGATCCGCATCACAAACTGCTTCTTGTCACCACGATCATGCTGACATTCGGCATGGGCGCGTCCTTGCAGGCGCTGTTCGCCCGCGTGGGCGGCGGCATCTTCACCAAGGCTGCCGACGTGGGCGCGGACCTTGTCGGCAAAGTCGAGGCGGGCATCCCCGAGGACGATCCGCGCAATCCCGCCACAATCGCCGACAACGTGGGCGACAACGTGGGCGACGTGGCCGGTATGGGCGCTGACCTTTACGAGTCCTACGCAGGGTCCATCCTCGCCACGGCGGCTCTCGGCGCGGCGGCGTACATGCGCGTGACCGACGAAGCGCGGCAGGCTCTCCAGCTTCAGGCCGTCATCGCCCCGATGCTCATCGGCGCGGTCGGCACGCTGCTCTCCATCGTGGGCATCTTCATGGTGCGC
>JBAZHO010000131.1:0-6003 GCA_041652375.1 Opitutales bacterium
GAGAGTCTTCACCTGCCCTGCGTTGGCCGACAGCGCCATGATCACCTGCGGCGCGCCCTTGGTCACTTTGAAAGTCTTTCCGTCCTTCCCCTTGACGCTGGCCTCGGTGCGTTTGTGAACGGGGTCGAAGGGCTGAAAATGAACAATCTCGTAATTATTGATGTCATCCTTGTTCTTCAAGCCGCCGATGACGGCCAGATCAATCGTGTCGTTGTTCTGCGCGCGGGATGCGAGCGCGGCGGAGAGGATGATCTGATCCGCGCTTATGTTGTTGACGCTGAACGGGTCGCCGAGGGTCAGCTTGTTCTGGGTCAGCGTGCCGGTCTTGTCCGCGCACAAAATGTCCACTCCCGCCAGTTCCTCGATGGCCACGAGGCGGCTCACAATGGCCTGTTTCTTCGAGAGCAGGCGCGCGCCCACCGCCATCGTCACGGACAGCACCGTGGGCATTGCGACAGGGATCGCCGCCACCGTCAGAACGAGGGCGAACTGCAACGTCGTGAGGACTGCGTCGCCACGGTAGATTGCGAAACCGATGATCACGGACACAAGCACCACCGCGAGGACGATCAGGTAATTGCCGATCTTCAGAACCGCTTTTTGGAAATGGCTGACGGTATGCGCCTCCTGCACCAGCTCCGCCGTTTTGCCGAAGTAGGTTTTCTCGCCCGTGGCATAGACGAGCGCGCCGATTTCGCCGCGTCGCACGATCGAACCGGAAAATACAGCCTCACCAGATTTGCGCGTGGCGGGCAGGGATTCGCCGGTCAGCGCGGACTGATCCACCTCCACATCGTCGCCCTCAAGAAGGCGTGAGTCCGCCGGCACGATGTCGCCGAGGCGCAGTTGGATGATGTCGCCCGGCACAAGTTCGCGCGCGGGCGGGTTGGTCCACTTGCCGTCGCGTTTCACGCGGGCCTTGATCGCCAGCTTGGCCTTCAGAGCGGCGATTGCGTTACTCGCCCCGCGTTCCTCCCAGAAGCCGACCACGGCGTTGGCCAGCAGAAGAAGAAGAATAATGAAAAAGTCCGGCCAGTGGCCGACAACGCCCGACAGAATCACCGCAACCTCGATCATCCACGGAATCGGACCCCAGAAGTAGGACAGGAACTTGAGAAACACATTGGTCTTTTTCTCAACAAGTTCGTTCGGCCCGTATTGTACAAGCCGTTTCGCAGCTTCCGCCTGCGTGAGACCGTCGGGGGAAGATCCCAGCTTTTTCTTCACTTCCGCCAGCGGCAGCGTTTTCAAATCGTCCTTCGCATCGGGCTTCGATCCCGGCTTGGATGCGGGTGCCGTGGGCTTCGCTTCGGGAGCCTTGGGTTGGTCGGCGTTCGGTTTCATAATGTGTATCCTTTGTGATTAAATTTTTTGCCGTGTCACGGTGCTTTGTTATCATGCGCAGGTCCATTCCATTGCGGCAGTGTATTCGCCACGACGCGCGGCGCGGTTGCACCTCGCACGTTGAAGCAAAACTCGCTGTGCCGCTGGAACATTGGCCTCCCTACCCTGCCAAATCGCCAAAGCCGGTTGCTGGATGGCGCGGGCAAACGAAAACGCCAGCGCCCAGGGCAGTCTCATCTTGAACTTGACGTTCATGATACTCAAACGAGCCGAGGCCAGTTCAGCGGATTGACCGCCGGACAAAAAAACAATCCCCGGAACCGCTGCGGGAACAGCTCGCCATAGACTCTTCACCGTGACGTTGGCCACCGCGTCCACGGATGCTTGCGTGGGGCAGGTCAATCCCGGCAGCACCATGTTGGGTTTCAGAAGCATGCCCTCCAGCAGCACGCGCTGGGAATTCAATTGATTAAAAACGGTTCGCAGGACTTCCTCCGTCGCCACGCGGCACTGTTCCAGAGTGTGATCGCCGTCCATGAGCACTTCCGGTTCGACGATGGGAACCATACCGGCTTCCTGACACAACGCTGCGTAGCGCGCCAACGCGTGTGCGTTGGCCTCGATGCAACTCCGGCTGGGAATGCCATCGCCGATGACAATCTCGGCCCGCCACTTGGCAAAACGCGCGCCCATTTGGAAGTATTCCGCCAAGCGGTCGCGCAATCCGTCCAAGCCTTCGGTGATTTTCTCCCCGGGATGAGCGGCCATGTCACTGGCTCCGGTGTCAACCTTGATGCCGGGGATAATTCCCGCAGCGGCAAGGACTTGGAGAAACGGAGTGCCGTCCTGGGTCTCTTGCCTGATTGTTTCGTCGTAAAGAATTGCGCCACTGATGCACTCGGAGAGACCGGGCGTGGTCACAATCATCTCCCGATAGGCGCGCCGTGCATCCACCGTCTGCGGAATGTCGAACTTTGCGAAGCGTTCGTTGCAGGTGGGATTGCTTTCGTCCATCGCCAGCAATCCCATGTTGTTGGCGACCAGTGCCTTCGCAGTGTTTGCTAAATTTTGCGAGTTCATTGACATGATATTTGCTGATCCATTGGTTTCTACGCCTCCCTCAACCACTTCTCCGCCTCTGCGGTCTGGGGCTGATCGAAGTATCGAACCGTCGCTTTCGTGAACGGCTTGCAGAATGTCGCCATGCCCTCCTGCCACTTATTTTCCCCGACCATAGCGAGCCGTTCTATGTCGGAGAAGTGTGCGACACCGAACTTGAAGTCCTCCCACGCCGCGCTGACTTCCCAACCGTGGAAGTCCTTAATATCGAACAATATGCTCAGATTACCGTGCTGCCGGACGAGTCGCTCGAACTCGGGCACAAAGTACTCGTAATCTGCTTTAACCAGCTTTCCGCTGATGTGAACGATGAGAATCTTCCCGCCGTTTTCTTCATTGAGTTTAATGGGCATTTTAGTCTCCTTTGGTCTGTTTATGGCCGTTATGTTTTCCCTTTTTGGTCCCGCTCGTCCGCCGCAACTCTGGTTCCGGCGCACTCGTCATTTCCGCCAGCGGTTTCCCGTTTTGCGTTTCGCTCTGGCCCCATTTCCAGTTGCGAATCTCCGGCAGGTCTTCCCCGTGTATGTCGATGTAATGGTTGTGCTCGATGAGCTTGTCCTGCATGTGCTGCTTGAGATACGCGCCCTTTGAACCCAGATGCGGCAGGCGGTCCACCACGTCCTGCACCAGATGGAAGCGGTCCAGCTTGTTCTGCACCCGGATGTCGAAGGCCGTCGTGATCGTGCCTTCTTCAATATAGCCACGGACGTGCAGGTTGCGGTTTGTGCGGCGATATGTCAGCCGGTGGATGAGCCACGGGTAGCCGTGGTAGCCGAAGATGATATGCTTGTCCTTAGTGAAGAGCGTATCGTAGTCGGCGTCGCTCAATCCGTGCGGGTGCTCGCTCGCGGACTGCAGCTTCATGAGGTCAACGACATTGACCACGCGAATCTTCAACTCGGGCAGGTGCTTGCGCAGAATGGAAACGGCGGCCAAAATCTCCAGCGTCGGCGTGTCTCCGCAACAGGCCATCACGACGTCGGGTTCGGAGCCTTGGTCGTTGCTCGCCCACTGCCAGATTCCGATGCCCTCGGTGCAATGCACGACGGCTTCGTCCATCGTAAGCCACTGCGGCAGGGCGTGTTTGCCGGCGACCACCACGTTTACGTAATGGCGGCTGCGCAGGCAGTGATCGAAGACCGAGAGCAGGCAGTTCGCATCCGGCGGCAGGTAAACGCGCACGATGTCGGCCTTCTTGTTGACAACATGGTCGATGAAACCGGGGTCCTGATGCGTGAAGCCGTTGTGGTCCTGCTGCCAGACGTGCGAGGCCAACAGATAGTTCAGCGACGCGATATTTCTGCGCCAAGGCAGTTCCAACGTCACCTTCAGCCACTTGGCGTGCTGGCTGAACATAGAGTCCACGATGCGGATGAAGGCCTCGTAGCTGTTGAACAGCCCGTGCCGCCCGGTCAAGAGGTAGCCTTCCAGCCAGCCCTCGCACTGATGCTCGCTCAACATCGAGTCGAACACGTCGCCGGACGGAGCCAGAAATTCGTCGTTCCCCACTTTCCGCGCGTCCCACTGACGATTGGTGACTTCAAAGACCGCGCCAAGAAGATTCGATATCGTCTCATCGGGTCCAAAGACGCGGAAATTGTGCTGCTCCTTGTTCAATTTGACGACGTCGCGCAAAAACTGCCCCAGTACCAACGTGTCCTGTCCGTCAATGGCTCCCGGCGAGGGCACGTTGACGGCATGATCGTGAAAGTCCGGCATCCGCAAGTCGCGCAGCAAGAGTCCTCCGTTGGCATGCGGATTGGCTCCCATGCGCCGCTCGCCCTTGGGCGCAAGCTCGGCCAGTTCGGGCCTTAGCTGGCCGTTCTCATCAAAGAGTTCCTCGGCCTTGTAGCTGCGCATCCAGTCTTCGAGCAGCTTCACGTGATCGGGATGCTTGGCATCGACCAGAATCGGCACTTGGTGCGCCCTGAACGTGCCTTCGATCTGCAGGCCGTCAACCTCTTTCGGCCCCGTCCAGCCCTTGGGCGAGCGCAGGACGATCATTGGCCAGCGCGGTCTGGTCGTATCGTTATTGCCCCGCGCGTTGTTCTGAATTCGCCGTATGTCACCGATGGCCGCATCCAAGGTGGAGGCCATGAGTTCGTGCATCTTTTCAGGATCGTCGCCTTCGACAAAATACGGCGTCCAGCCGCAGCCGCAGAAGAATTGCTCCAATTCCTCGTGTTCGATGCGGGCCAGAACGGTGGGATTGGAAATCTTGTAGCCGTTCAGGTGCAGAATCGGCAGCACGGCTCCGTCGGTGATCGGACTCAGAAACTTGTTGGAATGCCATGCCGTTGCGAGCGGGCCGGTCTCCGCCTCTCCGTCGCCGACGACGCAGGCGACGACTAGACCCGGATTGTCGAACGCCGCACCGAAGGCGTGGCTGAGCGAATAGCCAAGCTCGCCGCCCTCGTGGATCGAACCGGGCGTCGTCGGCGCAACGTGGCTGGAGATGCCGCCGGGAAAGGAGAATTGCTTGAAGAGCTTTTTCATCCCGACTTCATCCTGCGTGATGTCGGGATAAATCTCGGTGAATGTGCCTTCGAGGTAAACGTTGCCCACGATCGCGGGACCGCCGTGGCCGGGTCCGGCAACGTAGAACATGTCCAGATCAAATTCCTTGATGACCCGGTTCAAATGCACGTAGATGAAGTTCTGCCCCGGCGTAGTGCCCCAGTGCCCCACCACCAGCGGCTTCACATGGGACAGTTCCAGCGGCTCCCTGAGCAGCGGATTGTCGTAAAGATAAATCTGGCCGACCGAGAGGTAATTGGCGGCGCGCCAATACGCGTCCATCTTGTGGAGCATTTCGGGCGGTAGTGTGTTGATTTCTGTTTTCATATTTTTAAGACCATAGTTTAACGTTGCGCAACCGCAGGGCGTTGCCGATGACCGAGACGGAACTCAGGCTCATCGCCGCGCCCGCAATGATTGGGCTGAGGAGCAAACCGAAAAACGGATAAAGGATGCCCGCCGCCAACGGTATGCCGATCGAGTTGTAGAGAAAGGCGAAGACCAGATTCTGCCGGATGTTGCGCATTGTGGCGCGGCTCAGGCGGACGGCTCTTGCAATGCCGCGAAGGTCGCCTCCCACCAGAGTGATGCCCGCGCTTTGCATGGCCGCGTCTGCGCCCGTTCCCATAGCTATGCCCACTTCGGCTTCGGCGAGGGCTGGGGCGTCGTTGACACCGTCGCCTGCCATTGCTACGCGCCTGCCTTCCGAGCGCAGCTTTTTGATGCGGGCGACTTTTCCGGCGGGTTCGACCTCGGCCTCCACCTCGTCTATGCCAAGCTGCCGCGCCACAGCGTCGGCAGTCCGGCGATTGTCGCCGGTCAGCATGACAAGTTTTATGCCGAGCAAGTGAAGCTCGCGTATCGAGTCTGCGGCGGTGGATTTTACCGGGTCGGCAACGGCGAGAATCCCCGCCGGTCTGCCGTCCACGGCGACGTACATCGCGGTTTTGCCATCTTCCTGAAGTTTCACCGCCGACGCTTCGAGCGGCTCAAGTGCGACGATTTTTTCGCCGCGCAGAAAAT
>JBAZHO010000132.1:0-5992 GCA_041652375.1 Opitutales bacterium
GTTTTTGCAGGCGCATAGTCCCTCGGCGGGGCCTTGGTACAGGATTTCGCCGCCTCGTTCGCCTCCTTCGGGGCCGATTTCCACCAGCCAGTCCGCTTCCGCGATAATGTCTAGGTGATGCTCGATCACGACGACGGTGTGGCCTTGTTCCACCATGCGGTGCAGCAGGTCGATGAGGCGTTCGCAGTCCGCCGTGTGCAGGCCGATGGTCGGCTCCTCCATCACGTAGAGGTTCTGCATGCGGGGTCCGCCGCGTCCGTTCTCGCCGGGCAGGGCGCGGGCCAGTTCGCTGACCAGCTTGAGCCGTTGCGCCTCGCCGCCGGAAAGGGTGGGGCTTGTCTGGCCGAGTTTCAGGTAGCCGAGGCCGCACTGTGTCATCAGGTCCAGCATGGCGCGCAGCTTGGGGTGGAAGTCGAAGAAGGCGGCGGCTTCCTCGAAGCTCAGGTCCAGCACTTCGGCGATGTTCTTCCCGTTCCAGCGGATATCCGCGAGGTCCGCGCCGTAGCGCGCGCCGCCGCAGTCCTCGCAGGGCGCGTAGGTGTCCGGCATGAAGGCCATTTCGAGCTTCACCACGCCCGCGCCTTTGCAGGTTTCGCAGCGTCCGCCGGGGGTGTTGAAGGAGAAGGTTCCGGGCGTGAGGCCGCGCATTCTGGCCTCCGGCAGGGTCCCGAAGAAGCCGCGTATTATGTCGAACGCCCCGATGTACGTCGCCGGGGTGGAGCGCGGGGTTTTGCCGATGGGGCTTTGGTCCACCTCGACGACGGAGCGGAAGCCGTCGCCGTTGCGCAGCGAGCTGAAGAGCGGCAGGACTTTGCCTTTCGCGTAGTCCGCGCCGCGCAGGACGGGGATGCCGTCGCGGGAGGCCAGCGCCACGGCGGGCGCGAGCAGGTCTCGCACGAGGGTGCTCTTGCCAGCGCCGGATATGCCGCAGACCACGCTCAGGCGGCCTCGCGGGATGCGCAGTTCCACGTTCTTGAGGTTGCGCAGACGCGCGCCTTGCATAACCAGCCAGTCCTTGCTCCGGGAGCGCGGCGTCCACGGCGGCGGCAGCTTGTGATGCGCCCCGGCGTGCGGGTGGCGGATGCCTTCGCGCAGGTAGCGGCCCGTCAGTGAGGCGGGGATTTTCTGAAGTTCTTCCACGTGGCCCATGCCGATGATCGTGCCGCCGTTCGCGCCCGCGCCGGGTCCGAGGTCGATCACGTTGTCGGCGGCACGCATGACGTCCTCGTCGTGCTCCACTACGAGCAGGGTGTTGCCCTGCGCCTTGAGGCCGCGCAGGGATTCGATCAGGCGCAGGGTGTCCCGCGCGTGCAGGCCGATGGATGGCTCGTCCAGCACGTAGAGCACGCCGGACAGGTTCGAGCCGAGCTGGGAGGCCAGCCTGATGCGCTGCGCCTCGCCGCCGGAAAGGGTGTTAGCCGCGCGGTCCAGAGCGAGGTAGCCGAGGCCCACGTCGTCCATGAAGCGCAGGCGTTGTTCGATCTCCGGCAGCAGTTCGTTCAGCACAGCCTGTCCGCGCACGTCGAGGTCCAGCCCGTGCAGGGCGTCCGTCATGGGCGTCGGCGTCAGGGCCAGCAGACCGGGCAGGTTGAGAAGGCCGCCGTCGGCACCGTGCAGATACACGGCGCGGGACACGGCGTTGAGGCGCGCGCCGCCGCAGGCCGGGCAGGTCTCGCCGTCGGCGAAGGCGTCGGGCAGCTTGTCGAAGCGTTCGTCCTCGCGCATCCAGTCGTGCAGCGCCCCGTGGCCCAGACATGTCGGGCAGTGTCCGCGCGCGCTGTTCCACGAGAAATTTTTCGGGTCCGGGTCGGGGAACGCCTCGCCGGTTATCGGGTCCGCCCTGCGCGTGGAAAACCACGACAGGACTCCGCCGCGTTCGTCAGCCGCGAAGAACGCGCCCTTGCCGGTCTTGAGGGCCAGCGCCGACACCGCCTGCGCATCCGTCGGCAGACCCGCAGCGTCTGTGAAAATGTCCCCTTTAGCCCCGGCGATCACGACCTCGATGTCGTGCTCCTTGAAGCGGTCGAGGCGCTGGAAACTGTCCAGCGGGACGAGTGCGCCGTCGATGCGCAGAGCCGTGAATCCGTGCTTGCGCGCCCAGTTGGCGAGGGGTTCGTGATGGCCCTTGCGGCCCCGGATTAGCGGCGCGAGGACCAGCGTGCCTTTCTGCCCGCGAGCGGCGGCATAGAGGCGCAGGCGGTCCGTCAGCGCGGCGGGGCTCATGGCGACGAGGGCCTCGCCCGTGACGGGGCTGTGCTGCGTGCCGATGCGGGCATACAGAAGGCGCAGGTATTGCGCGACTTCCGTGACCGTGGCGACGGTGCTTTTGCCCGAGGGTTGGGTGACGCGCTGTTCTATGGCTACGGTCGGCGGTATGCCGCGCACCCAGTCCACGTCCGGGCGGGGCAGTTGTTCGACGTACTGCCGTGCCCACGGCGACATGCTCTCAAGGAAACGGCGCTGCCCCTCGGCGAAGACGATGTCGAAGGCCAGCGAGGACTTGCCGGAGCCGGACACGCCCGTGACGACCGTCCATGCACCGAGCGGAATTTCCAGCGAGATGTTGCGCAGGTTGTTCTGCCTCGCCCCGCCTATCACGAGCGTCGTGGGCTGGCTGGACGAGCGGCAGTTACAGGCGGATTCCGCCGGGGCGACCGTGGAGCCGCCGCCGTCCGCCGGAGCGGCGGAATCCCCGATCGCGGCCTTCATGTACGGCGCGCTTACTGTTCCGCCCCTTTCGGCAAGCTGTTCAGGCGTGCCCTCATAGACCACGCGCCCGCCGTCGGCTCCGGCCTCCGGGCCAAGCTCCACGAGCCAGTCCGCGCTCTTGAGCACGTCCGCGTGATGCTCGATCACGAGGAGCGAATGCCCGCGATCCACGAGCTTGTGCAGCACTGCCAGCAACTGGCGCACGTCATGGCGGTGCAGGCCCGTGGTCGGTTCGTCGAGCAGCAGCAGCGCGCCTTCGCCAGTGCCGCCGATCTGCGAAAGGTAGCTCACGAGCTTGATGCGCTGCGCCTCGCCGCCGGAAAGGGTGTTCAGGGGCTGGCCTAGAGGCAGGTAGCCGAGGCCCACGTCGTCGAGCAGTTCGAGCCGCGTCTGCACGCGCGGCTGGCCCGCGAAGAACGCAAGGGCCTCGCTCACGCTCATTTCCAGCACCTCGTCGAGCGCCATGCCGCGCCATTTGACGGCCAGCGTTTCGGCGTTGAAGCGGCGGCCCTCGCAGAAGGGGCAGCGCACGTAGAGGTCGGCCATGAACTGCATTTCCACCTTCTCGTAGCCGAGGCCCTCGCAGTGCGGGCAGCGTCCGGCCCCGGCGTTGAAGGAGAAATGTGACGTGGTCCAGCCCGACGCCTTGGCTTCCGGTGTGGCGGCGAACAGGGCGCGGATGGGGTCCCATGCCTCGCAGAAAAGCGCGGCGTTGGAGCGCGGCGTGCGGCTGATCGGACCCTGATCGACGAGCACGATGTCCGAAAAGCCGCCGTCGGCCCCGATGCGGGCTAGCGTGGCCGGTTCCTCGACGCTGCGGCCCTGTCTGGAGAGCAGGCCCTGATAAATCACGTTGTCCAGCAGCGTGCTCTTGCCGGAGCCGGACACGCCCGCGAGCGCGACGAAGCGTTGCAGGGGCAGGCGCAGGGAAAGGTTGGCGATGTTGTTCTTTGACGCGCCCTCGATGTCCAGCCAGCGGCCTTCGCCGGGGCGCACGGGGCGGCGGACGGGCAGGGCGATGCGCTCGCGGCCCGACAGATATGCCCCGGTGATGGAGTCCTTGGCGCGCGTGATTCCCGACGGAGGACCGCTGTAAACGACCTCGCCGCCGCCTTTGCCGGGCTTCGGGCCGATTTCCACGAGCCAGTCGGCGGCGCGGATCACGTTCTCGTCGTGCTCGACCACGACCACCGTGTTTCCGTTGTCCACGAGGCTGCGCAGTATGCGCACGAGGCGGTCGATGTCCCGCGCGTGCAGGCCGACGCTCGGCTCGTCCAGCACGAAGAGGGTGTCCACTAGGCCCGTGCCGAGGCAGGAGCAGAGGTTCACGCGTTCCACCTCGCCGCCGGAAAGCGTGCGCGATGCGCGGTCGAGCGTCAGATAACCCAGCCCCACCTGTTCGAGGAATCCGAGGCGGGCCAGAATGTTGCGCTCCGCAAGGTCCGGTCCCTCGCCGGGCGCGGGCGGGCGCTGCCGACTGCGCACCAGTTCGAGCAGTTCGGACACGGGCAGCAGGTAGAGCGCGGGCAGGGTGCAGCCTTCCCATTTCCATAGCAGGGCGTCTGGTTGAAGCCGCGTGCCGTGGCAGGTGTCGCAGCTTGTGTAGGAGCGGAAGCGCGACAGGAACACGCGCACGTGCATCTTGTAGCTGTTCTGCTCCAGCCATTCAAAGAAGCGGCGCACGCCGTACCAGCAGTTTGTGTAATCCCTGCGGCCCTCGCCGTAGCCCGGTTCGCCGTCGATGACGAAGCCTCGCTCCGCCTCGGTCAGTCCGCTCCACGGCAGGTTTGTGCGGATTTTATGTTTCTTGCAGCCGCGCAGCAGGTCCTTCTGGCTCTCTCCGTAAATCGCGCCGCCGAAGGCTGCAATCGCTCCGTCCTTGATGGATTTGGACTGGTCCGGGACGACGAGTCGGTAGTCGATGCCGATGACCCTGCCGAAGCCACGGCAGGTCGGGCAGGCCCCGAGCGGGGAGTTGAACGAAAACAGGGCGGGCGTGGCGCGGCGGAAGCGGCGGCCTGTGCGGGGCGAGCGCAGTCCCTCGTAGCGGCGGGCGATGAACGCGCCGTCGTCGGCAAAAATGGAAAGTTCTCCGTGCCCGTAGCGCAGGGCCGTGGCCACGGCGTCGGCGAGGCGGTCGCGGTTCTCCTCCACGACTTCCATGCGGTCCTGCACGACGTGGACGGACGCCTTGCCCACAAGCGCGTCGGGCGTCAGTTCCTCGACGCGGACGAAGCGTGCCGGTTCGGGCCGACCGGGTTCCACGGCGTCGAGAATCAGCCGCGAATAGCCCTGCGCCTGAAGCTGGGCGAGGATTTCCGCCCAAGGCATGGACTGCGGCCTGCGCGTCTCGAACGCGACGGCCACGGTCCGTCCGGCGCGGCGTTCCATGATTCTGCGGGCGAGGGTCTGCGGCGTGTCGTCGTCGATGGGTTGGCCGCCTTCCGGGTCGAAGAGGCGGGCGCGACGCTGGAACCACACTTTAAAGAAGTCGCAAAGCTCCGTCATCGTGCCCACGGTGGAGCGCGAGGTCTTCACGGTGTTGCCCTGCTCGATGGCGATGGACGGGCGGATGTTCTCCACGCTGTCCACCTTCGGCCTGTCCAGCCGTTCGAGGAACTGGCGCGTGTAGGGGCTGAAAGTCTCCACGTAGCGGCGCTGCCCTTCGGCGTGCAGAGTGTCGAAGACGAGCGAGCTTTTGCCGCTGCCGGAAAGGCCCGTTACGACGATCAGTCGCCCCACGGGCAGGTCCAGATCGAAGCCCTTGAGGTTGTTCTGCCGCACGCCGCGCAGGCGTATGGCCTCAAGCGGCGCGGATGTGTGTTTTTCTGCTGTCTCCAACTCGTGTTGCCCCTGACTGAAAATGTGCTGCGTCTTGCTGACGCGTTCCGGTTTGAACGTTGAGCGGGGCGCAATATTCTCGCCCGCCGCTCTGTGTTCTTATGTTCAGTATCGCAAGCCGCGGAAATTCTTCAAGCCGAATGTGCGCGTACAAAACAAAGCGCCCGTTTTGAGGCGGGCGCTTCGGGTGGGACGTTTGTCCGCTTTCTAAAATAATCCAACCGGTGGAGGCACGGGCGTGATGTCCACCCAGTCATTGATGCCGTAGTCGTAGAGACTGCCTTGCCCGTAGTAGCTGGTCCAGCCCCAGCTCGACGTGGCGTAGCGATAGACGTAGAAGCCGTCCGTGAGGTTGCCGCCGGGCCTGCAGGCTCCACGCGGATGTTGGTGAAAGACAAGGTGTAGATGACCTTGGGCACGCCGGGGAAATCTTCCACTGCAT
>JBAZHO010000133.1:0-5965 GCA_041652375.1 Opitutales bacterium
AAAGTGTGTTCCACGTAGAGCTGGAACTGGTTGTATTTGCACAGCCAGAGCGCGTCCAGAATGTGCAGCAGGGTGCGGCGGGCGGGCACGCGGTCGCGGCTGGCGTCGAGCATGTAGCCGCGCAGGGGCAGGGCGGGGGCGTCCCGGATGTCGAGGGCGGGGATTTGCCCGCCGATGAATAATTGCGCCAGCGTGGCGAAGGCGCGGGAGACGCCCTGCGCCGTCCCGGCCCGTATCTCGCAGCCTTCCGGTCCGCAACTCAGGCGGTATGCCTCGCCGCACAGGGCGGGGTCGCGCCCGACGTCCACGGCGAAGGCCGCGTCCGGGTCTATCGCCACCTTGCATATGCCGCCGAGGATCGCGGCGGATACTTCGGCGGCGCGGGAAAGCTGCCCTGCGTCCGCCGTGCCCACGCGGATGCGGGCGGGCGCGTCGATTCCGCCGCCGCTCTGCACGAGCGCGCGGGGCGAAGGGCAGAGGACGGGCTTCATCAGTGCCGGTTGGCGGATAGCTGCTCTGCGGCGCGTTCGATCGCGCGGCGCAGGGCGGGCAGCGTGAGCGGTTTGCTCAGGTAGTCGTTCATACCGGCGTCGATGCAGCGTTCGTGGTCGCCTGCCATGGCGTAGGCCGTGAGGGCGCAGATGTAAACGCCCCGGTGATGCTCGCCGCACTTGCCGGAGCGCACTTCCATGGCGGCGTGCAGACCGTCCATCTCGGGCATCTGCACGTCCATGAGCACGAGGTCGTAGCTGTTCATGCCTAGCTTTTCGACCGCTTCGCAACCGTTGTTGGCAAGGTCGCAGGACTGGCCGAGCTTGGAAAGGAAACGCTTGACCAGCAACTGGTTCATCGGCTCGTCCTCGGCCACGAGGATGCGCAGCGGGCGCTCCGTTTCGGGCGGTCTGGGTCTGGACTCCGCAACGTCCCTTTCCTTCTCCGCCTGAGAGGGCTTGGGCATCTGCGCGTGGTCCACCGGGATCAGCGGCATCGTAAAGTAGAACGTGGAACCCTTGCCGGGCGCGCTCTGCATCCACATGCGCCCGCCCATCGCCTCGCAGAGCTTCTTGCTGATCGCCAGTCCGAGTCCTGTCCCGCCGTAGCGGCGCGTGGAGGACGAGTCCACCTGACTGAAGCTCTTGAAGAGGCGGTCCGCCTTTTCGGGATCGATGCCGATGCCCGTGTCGCTGACCTGGAAAAGCAGGAAATGTTTGTCCTCGGAATAGAGCACCTGCGCGATGACTTGAACCGCGCCGTGGTCCGTGAACTTCACGCCGTTGGAGACGAGGTTGAGCAGTATGCGGCGCAGTTCCAGCTCCACTGCCATCACCTTCTGCGGCACTTCGTCCTGAATGCGCGAGAAAAGCTCTATGCCCTTGCGCGAGGCTTCGACCCACATCGAGTCTATGACCCCGGCCACCAGTTCGGACAGGTCCACGGGCGCGAGCGTGACCTCGACCTTGCCCGATTCGATGCGCGAGAACTCCAGCACGTTGTTTATCAGCTCCAGCAGCGTGATGCCGTTGGCGCGGACGATTTCCATGTAGTCGCGCTGGCGCTTGTCCACGGGCGTGTCCAGCAGCAGCTCCGTGAACCCGATGATGGAGTTCATGGGCGTGCGGATCTCGTGGCTCATGACGGCCAGAAACTCGCTCTTGGCGCGGAAGGCGGCGTCTGCGGAGCGTATGGCCTCGCGCAGTTCGGTCTCCACCTGCACGCGGCTTGTGATGTCGTCGAACACCACGGCCACGCCGTCGCCGGAGGGGCGGGGGCGCGCGCGCCACTGGCAGATGATCTGATCCCCGTCGGAGCGTTTGATGCAGGTTTCGCCCTTGCTGTTCTCGTCCTTGGTCCTGAGCAGCTCCGCAACGAAGCTCTCATCCAGCCCAAGGGCCTTGCACGCGGACTGCCCGATGACTTCGTCGATGCTGCGTCCGAAGAGCGTTTCGGAGGAATCGTTCCAGAAAATGATCTTTCCGTCGTTCTCGATCACCGCGATGGCGCAGGGCAGCTTCGTGCAGTAATCCTGCTGGTCGCTCTGCTGGTTGTTGCCTGCGGAGAGTTTGTCCAGCAGGGTGCGCGCGGCGGCGAGCGTGCTTTCCTCGTTATCGCAGGGAATGACGTGGCTTGCGCCCAGTTCCAGCGCGCAGAGGTAGTTGTCGGCGAAGTGTTCCGCCGGGATGGTGATCATCAGCGGCATGCCGGGCCAGCGGGCCAGCGCGTTTTTCAGCACCTCCTTCCATTCTCCCTCGGGATGGGCGATGAGGACGGCATCTGTGCGCGACTTATGACCACCGGAATACGCGACAAATACACGCCACTTGCCGCCGCTGCCGGAATTGAGGGCTTCGCAGATACGTTCGGAGGACTTGGCGTCTCCGATATCCAAAGCAACGTTATAGACTATGCTGCGGCATTGGTCAGACATGTCGCTTCAAGGTAATTTGAGCCGGGGGGAAAACACTAGTATTGTAGGAGGAATTCTTCACATCCTCCACTTGTTAACACACTCTGAGGGTAAAATGGCAAGACTGCATTTTCCCATTCGCAGCAATTCGCGTGTGTCGGTGGCTTGGACGGCATGTGTAAACACAAGAGGATTAACAGGCATGCGCGTTAGTATGTATATTATACCGTGATACGGAGTCCGTCCCAAGCATAACTGACGCCCTCGGGCAGCCCTATCGAGGAGCTTTCGCAGTCAATTTCGTAGGTCATGTGCGTGAAAAGGGTCCGGGCGGCCTTGATTCTGGCCGCTGCTTCCAGCGCCTGTTCCGTGCTCATGTGCGTGGGGTGGGGGCGCGGGCGCAGGGCGTCCAGCACGACGATGTCCGCCCCCTGCGCGAGGGCCTGCGCCTCGGGGGTGATTTCCGCGCAGTCGGTATAGTAGGCAATACGCGCGCCGCCGGAACTCTCCGTGAACACCAGTCCCAGCGTCTGCGCCGGGCCGTGGGGCAGCAGGGTCGTCTCGATGCGCCCTTGCGGCAGTTCCAGCACGGGCGGCATTTCGCGCAGGGAGAAGGCCGGATAGCCCGCCGCGAGGGGCTTGTCGCGCACGGCGTAGGGGAAGATGCCGCGCACCCGTTCCAGCCCTTCCGGCGTGCTGTAAACTGGCAGCGCGGCCCCGCCCTTGAGGTCGCAGAAGCGGCGCAGATCGTCCATGCCCAGAATGTGGTCCGCGTGGCCGTGGGTCAGTATGAACAGGTCGATGGCGGGGATGTCCTCCCGCACGCACTGGAGCCGCAGTTCCTGCGCCGCGTCGATCTGGATGCGCAGCCCGCCCATGACGATGTGCGCGCTGGAGCGGGTGCGCCAGTTGCGCGGGTTCTTCATGTCGATGGGCGCATCCTTGCGCTGGGCGATCATGGGCACGCCCTGCGAAGTGCCGGTCCCCATAAATATCAGTTCCATGATGACAAACTCCTGAGCGTTTCCGCCCGCCGTGGCAAGGAAGCTCTCCGCGCGCGTCCGCAATGCGCGTTGGCGCAAGGGGTAAGAAGTCTCTCCGGGAGGACGCGTCCTAAAGGGGCTTCTTTTGCACCAGCAGGCTGGTGTTCTTGTAGCCTGTCACCACGATGAGGTCGCCGCTTTCTGCGGAACCCACGACTAGCGTCGCCTCGTAAAGGGTTCCGTCGATCTCCACCGTGCCGGACGGGCGCATGTTGCTCGCCGCCTTGCCGCTGCTGCCCGGTGCGGGCAGCCCGGACGCCGCCGGCAGCGGGGCGTCGGAGGGCATGGCCGTTCCGCCGCCCGACACGCCCTGAAGGACCAGCTTGCCCGTAACCCAGCTCTTGGGCAGGAAGCGGTAGATCAGCCCGAAGATCGTGGCCGCGATCAGGACCCCCAGCAGAACATTCCAGACCGCGCCCAGCATGGCGTCGTAGTCCACGCTTATCCCGCCGCCGGGTTTGGGCCAGAAATCCGCCAGCGACCATACCAGCGCGCCAAGCATGAACAGGATGCCCGTCGTGGCCATGACCACGATGCCGGGGAAGAGCAGTATCTCCAAAAGCAGCAGCAGGAAGCCTATGGCGAAGAACAGGATTGGCTCGTTGCCCGCCAGCCCCGCGATGTAGTTGCCGATGAACACTATGGCCAGAAGGGACAGGCCAGTGATGCCCGGCAGGCCGAAGCCCGGCGTATAGAACTCCACCACAAGGGCCAGAATGCCGAGGCCAATCAGCACCGGGGCCGCCTTCTCCATGAGCATGGCGGCTGTTTCGGACCAGCTCGTTTCAAAGTGTCTGATCTTGTAATTGCCCTGCCCGTATTCGGCCCGCGCAAGGTCTTCCACGCTGTCGTATATGCCGGAGCCAAGAAGCGGGGTGGGGGGCGTGCCGTAAAGGGCCATCGCCTCCTTGTCCGTGCGGCTCAACAGGACGCCCTTTTCCTTGATGACCTTGCCGTCGATCTCCAGCACGTAGTCCTCCTGCATCATGGCTCGCAGCACGTCCGCGCGGCGGGGGTTGTCCGTCGTTATGGCCCGCAGCTTGGCGTCCATGTAGCTGTCGATCTTGGTCTTGAGCGTGTGCGGAATGTCCTCGCCGGTGGAGTTGATCACAGCCGCCGCGCCGATCACGCTCTTGGGCGCGAAGTAGATTTCATCCGCCGCCGCGCTTATAAGAGCGCCCGCCGACATGGCCTCGGTGTCCACATAGGCTATGGTCCGGCCCTCGAAGCGGTCGGTCATATGCATCATCTCAAGCATGATGTCGCCGCGCCCCCCGGGCGTGTCCATATCCAGCACGACTACGTCCGCGCCCTTGTCAATGGCCTCCTTGAGGCCCCGGCGCAGGATGTAAAGGTTGGTCCTGCCGATCTCGTCGTGGATCGGGATCACGTAAATGTCCGCCACGCCGTCCTCGGGCAGGGGCACGGGCGGGTGCGTCCACGTCGCGGGCGGCGACTCTGGGGCTTGCGCCGCAGCGGCGTCCTCCGCGCCCTGGGCCGGAGCGACTGCGTCGGCAGCCTGCATGGTCGTCTCGGCGGCGGCCTCCGCGATCGCAGGGGCTTCGTCGGCGCTCAGCGGCGCGAGGGTGCAGAACAGCAGGGCGAGGAAGGGATACAGCCAACGCTTCATCTTGACGCGCAGTATGTGCATTGCCTCTCGCGTTCGCAACGCCAATGCGCGTGACATCGCGTTTGGAAGGAGGGTGTGGAAACGAAAATGCCCGCCGGGGTTTTCCCCGGCGGGCATGAAATGCGTTCAGGCTTCGGAAACGCTCCCTAGTCCTGCGCCTGCAGGTTGATGACTTCCGCCCGCACGGCTTCGGCCAGCGGGGCGCTCAGGTAGCGCTCGCTGGGGCTGGGGGCGAGGGTGACGATGTTCTTGCCCGCGAATTCGGGCCGTCTGGCCAGCAGCAGGGCCGCCCAGAAGTTCGCGCCGCTGGAAAGTCCGCCGGAAAGTCCGTCGCTCAGGGCCACGGAGCGGGCGGTTTCGATGGCTTCGTCGTTCCCCACGGTGATCACCTCGTCAAGAATGGATACGTTGAGCACCTTGGGCACGAAGCCCGCGCCGATGCCCTGTATCTTGTGCGGGCCGGGTTTGCCGCCGGAAAGCACGGGGCTGGAGGCGGGTTCCACGGCCACGATCTTCACGTTCGGGTTGCGGGCCTTGAGCACCTCGCCCACGCCGGTGATCGTGCCGCCCGTGCCCACGCCGGTGACGAAGGCGTCTATGCGCCCGTCGAGGGCCTTCCAGATTTCTTCCGCCGTCGTCAAGCGGTGCGCTTCCGGGTTGGCCGGGTTCTCGAACTGCTGGGGCATATAGCCGTCCTCGCCGTAGTCCTGAAGCAGTCTTGCGGCCTTGTCGATCGCTCCGGGCATGCCCTTGTTGCCGGGAGTGAGGACGATCTCCGCGCCCAGAAGGCGCAGAAGGATGCGCCGTTCCAGAGACATCGTCTCGGGCATCGTGAGAACGCACCTATAACCCTTCGCGGCTGCGATGAACGCGAGCGCGATGCCCGTG
>JBAZHO010000134.1:0-5961 GCA_041652375.1 Opitutales bacterium
GAAGCCCTTCAGGCCGATATCCTCAAGCGTGGTCGGGAGGCCGATTTCCTCGCAGAACGCGTACACGGTTTCGCTCTCCGCAGGGTCGGCGTCGGCAAGCTGCAATCCGGCAAGCACGCCGAAGGCCACTTTCTCGCCGTGGTAGTAGGCGTGCGTCTGTCCCAGCGCGGTCAGACCGTTGTGTATGGAATGGGCGCTGGCAAGGCCGCCGCTTTCAAAGCCCACGCCGCTTAACAGGATGTTCGCCTCGATGATGTGTTCCAGCGCGGGATTGACGATGTGCCTTTCCGCCGCCGCGAGCGCGAAGGCTCCGTGGCGCATAAGGGTGTCGTAGCAGAGTCTTGCCATTGCCAGCCCCGTCATGGTCCCTAAGCCGCCGCACTCGTTTGCCGAGCGTGTCGCGGCGCAGGAGCGGGCCTCGAACCATGTCGAAAGAGCGTCGCCCATGCCCGCCACGAGGAAGCGGGCCGGGGCATTGGCGATGATTTCCGTATCCACAAGCACGAGCGCGGGATTGGACTTCTGGTAATACACCTTTTCAAACACGCCGCCCTGCGAATACAGGACCGCGCAGCCGCTGCACGGCGCGTCGGTGGATGCGATCGTGGGGACTATTATGACGGGAATGCCCGCGCGGTCGGCGGCAATCTTGGCCGTGTCGATGGCTTTCCCTCCGCCCATGCCGACCAGCACCCCGGTATTTCCTTCGCGGATGACTTCGGCCAGCCGGGCAAGTGCTTCTTCGCAGCACTCGCCGCCGAAAGGCTCCACGGGCAGTTGCATCGCCCTATCGGAAAGGATTTTCCGCGCGGAGGACGAGGCCAAGATCAGCCCCTTGCCGCCAAGCTGGGCGATGAACGCGGGCAGCTCGTCGAGCGCCCTGAATCCCTGCACGTATTTACCCGGAAAGAGTATCTTGTTCAGCATGGACGATCATATTCGCGCATGACACGCCGGATGCAAGGCCCGACTGCGCTGCGTTTATCTGGACTGGGACTGGAAGCACCCGAACGGGGGGAAGTCCGTCTGACCGCCCCAGTAGAGCCTGAAACTGCCCTTTTTAACCGTCGGAGAAAACAACACGTTGTTGAAACAGACCGTCACACGGCGCGAATTCCCGGCGCAGCCCTCCCACAAATTGTCGTAGAACGAGAGCTTGATGTAGTCACTCGTGCCCTTGCTGACCGCCATGACCTGAATCATCCCGTCGAAATCGCCGATTGGCGAAAAGCACATGGAGGTCGTAGTCCTTTTTATCCAATGGGCACCGGGAGCCTCTATGTAGATGCTGTTCATGTGTCCGCCGGGCGAACCCGTAAGGACACCGCCTATCGAAAACGTGATCGAATCCGGCGTGACATCGTACACAGTCAGGCGAAGCTGGGCCTGCGCCCGCGCCGTCATCACCGTTAATACGAATAAAACCGATACCAGTCTTGCCATGTTCATACCCACCTCCTCGAACCGGAAAGCCATCTGAAAATAACGACCAGTTCTGAGACGCCTAGCAAAAGACCCCCGCCATCGAAGGCGGGGGTCTTGAATGCAGTTCTCTTGTTGAATGCCGGTTTTCGGTACTCTGCAAGAAAAATCTACTTGGTGGCTTCGTCGAGGATGTCGCCGAGGCTGGTCAGTTCGTCGCCGCGAAGGCTGTCGTACTGGGCCGTTTCGGCTGCAAGCTGGGCGTCGTCGTAGTGAGCGGCCTTGATCGATAGGCCGATGCGGCGCTCGTCGCGGTCGATCTTGATGACGCGGGCCATCACGTCCTGCGCGACCTTGAGCACGTCCTTGATCTTTTCGACGTGATCTTCGGACACCTGCGAGATGTGTACCAAGCCGTCGATGCCGTGTTCAAGCTCCACAAACGCACCGTAACTGGTGAGCTTGGTGATCTTGCCGCTGACCACGTCGCCGATCTTGTAGTGGCGTTCCATCTCGCTCCACGGGTCGGCCATGAGCTGCTTCATGCCGAGCGAAATGCGCTGGCTGCCGCTGTCCACGTCGAGCACGACCGCATCCACTTCGTCGCCCTTTTTGACGGCTTCGGAGGGATGGTTGATCTTGCGCGTCCAAGACATGTCGGAGATGTGCACCATGCCGTCGATGCCCTCTTCCAGTTCGACGAACGCGCCGTAGCTGGTAAGGTTGCGGACCTTGCCGCGCACTCTCGCCCCGACGGGGTAGTTGTGGCGGACCATGTCCCAGGGGTTCGGCTCGACCTGACGGATGGACAGGGAAATCTTCTGTTCTTCGCGGTTGATGCCCAGCACCATCGCTTCGATGTCGTCGCCCACCTTGAGAAGCTCGCTCGGCTTGCCGACGCGCTTTGTCCAAGAAAGCTCCGTGATGTGGACGAGGCCTTCGACGCCCTGTTCCAGTTCGACGAACGCGCCGTAGGGAACGAGGTTGACGACCTTGCCGCGCACGCGCGCTCCCACCGGATAACGGGTTTCGATGCCGTCCCAGGGGTTGGAAAGAGTCTGCTTCAGACCGAGGGAGACGCGTTCGCGCTCGCGGTCCACTTCGAGGATCATGATGTCGATCTCTTCGCTCACCTTGAGCAGTTCGCTCGGGTGGCTGATGCGACCCCAGCTCATGTCGGTGATGTGGAGCAGGCCGTCGAGGCCGTCAAGGTCGATGAACGCGCCGTAATCGGTGATGTTCTTGACCACGCCACGGCGCACGTCGCCGGGCTTGATCTCGTCAAGCAGCTTGCGGCGCTTGTCGCGGCGCTGCTCCTCGATCAGTTCGCGGCGGGAAACGACGATGTTCTTGCGCTCCTGATTGATCTTCAGGACCTTGAAATCGTAGGTCTGGCCCAGATACTGGTCCAGATTCTTCGGGGGCTGAATGTCGATCTGGGAGGCGGGAAGGAATGCGTCCACGCCGATGTTGACGATCAGGCCGCCCTTCACCTTGGCCTTCACGCGGCCCGAGACGATGCTGCCCTCTTCGCACTTGGAAAGGATGTTTTCCCAGTTCTTTTTCTGCTGTGCCTTGTCGTAGGAAATGATCGGGTTGCCATCGCGGTCCTCGAGCTTTTCGAGGAACACTTCGATTTCGGATCCGACCTGCAATTCGCCAAGATCGAAGAACTCATGACCGGGGACTATGCCCTCGGCCTTGGCCCCGATGTCCAGCACGACTTCGTTTTCACGGATTTCCGTGATCGTGCCCTTGATGATCTTGCCCTCGACGAGGTTCTCAAACTGGCTCTGCGCCAGCAATTCTTCCATTATGGAGGAATAAGCCATTTTAGTATTTGGTTGCCAGAAGCCCGTCAATTTTCAGGCAGAAGTGCCGTCCGAAAGCCGGGGTTAAGGTTCTGTTTGTTGGTTTGTCGTTTGCCCGGATCGCGCCCGAGTAACGGTGATTTTTATTAATCCGCCGTCTCCCGAACCCTTTCCAGATGTGAAAGGGAGCAAAATTGGCACAGCCGCGCCTCGTTATCAAGCGTTTTCAAACGCGGCGACGCCCGCACCGTCGTGTGCGTCCATCCACGGCAGGGCAGTTATTCTGCCTGTCTCTTTAAACTGCGGGCTGGCCTTCAGAAAAGCGTCGGTCACGGCGGCGTTTTCCTCGTCGTCGATGCTGCAGGTGCTGTACACCATCCTGCCGCCGGGGGCCAGAAGAGATGCTGCGTGCGCGAGCAGTTTTGCCTGAAGACGGGCGCAATTCTGAAAATCCGTTTCCTTGAGCCGCCACCTCGCATCCGGGCGGCGACGCAGAACGCCGGTGTTCGAGCAGGGCGCGTCCAAGAGCACAGCGTCGTACTGTTCAGGCAGGCCGAGGGTGCGGAACTTTTCCGCGCATAGGTCAAATACGTCGCTTTCCACAACTTCCACGCGCAGGCCGCCGTTCGGTCCCGCCAGATTTTCCCGCAGCCGCTCGCAGCGCCCGCCGGGCAGGTCCACGCAGACCAGAGTGCCGCCGGGGGCGACAGCCTTGCCCGCCTTGTCTTCCGCCGGGCCGCTGTTGGCGGAAGGGGCGCAATCTTTTTCGTCACGCCCCAACATCATGGGGATCATCTGCCGCGCCTTGCCGCCGGGGGCGGCGCAGAGGTCCAGCACGCGCATGCCCGGCTTTGGCGCGAGCATTTCCACGCACAGCCGCGTGGAGGGGTCTTGCGCGTAGGCCTTGCGGGCGGCCAACAGTTCCGCCACCGCGCCCCAGCCGCCGCCGTCGTATGTATAATATCCCGGCCAGCGCGTCGGGCTCAGGCAGGCGGGGGGAAGCGTTCCCTCTTCAAGCCGCACGCTCACAGTCGGGGGCTGCTGGTCCCAGCGGAGGAGTTTTTCCGTATCCTCCGGCCCGAAGCGTTCCGCCCAGCGGCGCACGAGCCATAGCGGATGACTGTATAAAAGGGCCAGTCTTTCGAGCGGCTCCATATTTTTTTTCGCAAGCCCGGCAAAGGCGTCCGGCAGGCGGCGGAGCACCGCGTTGACGAAGCCGGACATCTTATCCGGCAGCATGGCGCGGGCCTTGCCCACTGCGTTATGCGTCACCTTGGCCCTCTGCCCCGCGTCGTCTCCGGCGTCCAGAAGCTCGAATCCGGCCACCATCAGCAGGGCCTCCGCTTCACGCGCGGGGCGGCGTGGGCAAAGGGAATCCAGCCCCACGCGTATAAGGGAAAGATTCCGCAGCACCCCGTAGAAAAGAAGCTGGCAGCGGGCGGCGTCGCGCGCGTCCATCCCCTGACCGGCCACGGCGAGAAGTTCGTCGGCCCGACCGGGACGGAGCAGGTATTTTTCCGTCAGACGGGCCGCCTGAACCCATCCGTCGGCCCGATTGCCGGTGTCATACTTTTTTGTAGTGTTGACCTTCATGGCCGCTATGGTTGTTACTCTTTGTTTCGCAGCATGAACAAAGAAGCCATCGAATTGCTAGTGAGCAAGCATCCCGATCTGAAGGGATCGCATGACAAGCTGGATGCAATGCAGCCGGGAGCCTACTGCATCCACCGTAGCTGGGGTATGGGCGTAATACGAGATTACGACGAAAAAACCCAGCGCCTCATCATTGATTTCGAGGACAGCGACAAAAAGGGCCATGCAATGGACCCGGCCTTTTGCGTTGACAAGCTCGACATTCTTCCGGCGAACAGCGTCCTTGTGCGCCAGCGCACGGAACCGGAGGCGATCGAGGACATGATCAAAAAGAACCCCACCGACCTAGTCGTCGAGGTTCTTTCCCACTGTCCCGACAACTGCGCCAGCCAGAGCGAGCTTGAGCGTCAGCTCCAGCGCGTGCTGGGCGAGCGCCGCTTCAAGAAGTGGTGGCTTGCCACGCGCCGCCTGTTGGTGAAGGACCCGCGCATCGCGGTCCCCTCCCGCAAGAGCGACCCCTACATCCTGCGCGACGAGCCTGTGCGCGCCGAGGACGAGGTGATGGAGGAGTTCTTCGAGACCAAGAACCCCCACAAGAAGATCGGTCACGCCAACCGCCTGCTTGCCCTTTCCGTAAAGCACGAGGACATCAAGGACGCGCTGCCGGAAATCCTCAAGGAGCTGACCCAGTCCCTCAAGGAGACCAAGGTGCTGACCGAGGGCGAACGCCTTTTCGGCCTGTGGATCCGCAACGACCTTGCCCGCTTCATTCACGAGGACCCCGAACAGATCGAGCCGCGCTCGGCAGACATCCTGCGCGAGTCCCCCAGCCTTTCCAATCTGGCCGAGAACATCCCCGGCTCGCACTACAAGCGCTACCTCAACCTCACCGAGCGCACCTTCCCCGAGGACTGGACCAAGACCCACTTCGACCTGCTCAAGAACAGCTCCGGCAAGTTCACCACCGAGTGCGTCAACTACATGCTCGAAAGGGATCTGGACGGGCCCGTGTCCGACGCGCTGGAACGCTGGCTCAACGAACAGAACCTTCGCGGCCCGGTGCTCCTGTGGATCATCCGCAACCGCAAGAGCCGCAAGTACGGCAAGCTGATGGACGGCATCCTCAACCCCCGTC
>JBAZHO010000135.1:0-2938 GCA_041652375.1 Opitutales bacterium
CCCGATGGGCACTGTCACTTACGGTGGGCTAGGCGGCTACACTCGCTTGGACCTTAACTCGCAGAGGAAATTCGTCATCGACTCCCACAAGGTCAACGTTGCGCTGTTTTTCCGCAACCTGACCGACAAGCAGTACGCCACGCGCTACGTCACCGGCTACTACTACGACAGGGGGCTGGTGATCGGAACGGAAATCACGCTCGAATATTAATCCCGGGCTTCTCGCCTCCCTCTGTGTTCCAGAGGGCGGCGGGTCTCGTGCCAGCACCGATCCGGTGCGGCGTCAACCTCACAACAGAACGCAGATTTTATGATGAACCACGCTCGTTACGACGAAAGCGCCCGAAATTTCAACAGCCTGATGTACGATTATTATGCGGCAGACATCAAGGAGAGAACCGGAATCACTCAGGGCGAATGCTTGGACGTAGGCTCCAGCGGAGGCTATCTGGGACTGGCCTTGGCGAAGGTCACGGACCTGTCCTTCACCTTTCTGGACATATCGACCGAGGGCTTGGAAAAGGCGAAGCAGCACATCGTCGAGGACGGCCTTGCGCAGCGGGCGAAGACCCTGTGCGCCGATGTCCAGAGCATCCCCATGCCAGACGGGTCTGTTCAGTTGGTGATCAGCCGTGGCTCAATCCCTTTCTGGGCCGATCCGGCCAAGGGCCTACGGGAAATTTACCGCGTCCTCGCCCCCGGTGGGCAGGCATGTGTTATCTGCGGCAGAGGTTCGCCTGCGGTTCGAGAAGCCATCAAGGAGAAGCGCGGCGGCGAGGAAATGCGCAAAAGGATGGGACCGCCTCGGAACATTCCCCGGCACGATTACGAGCAAGTTCTGAAAGATACCGGAATCAGCCAAATCTCGATGAACAGGGATGAGAGCGGCTTCTGGATACGGATGTGGAAATAAGGAATCGAACCAATGTTTGTCATCGGAATTGTCATCGCCATCTGCGTCGTTCTTGTCCTGTTGTTCTCCATCAAGATCGCGCGCCCGTACGAACGGGCCGTCATCTTCCGCTTGGGACGCCTATCTGGGACAAAGGGACCGGGCATATTCATTGTGATTCCCCTCGTGGATCAGCTCGTCTGGATCGATCTGCGCGTACGCCAGCTCGATGTGCCCAAACAGACGATCATGACCCGCGACAACATCAGTGGCGAGGTGGATGCCATTGTCTATTATCATGTGGTGGACGCTCCCAAAGCCATCGTGGTTGTGGAGGATTACGAAGGGGCCACATCCCTCATTGCCCAGACTATGCTTCGTGACGTTCTGGGCCAGAGCGATCTGGACACGATTCTGTCCGACCGCGAATCCCTGAACCGCAAAATTCAGACGCTTCTCGACGTCGTGACAAGCCCGTGGGGCATTTGTGTGGATATCGTGACGCTCAGGGATATCTCCCTGCCAGATGAAATGCTCCGCTCCATGGCGCGTCAGGCCGAGGCCGAACGCGAACGCAGGGCACGGGTGATCCTTGCAGACGGCGAATATCAGGCATCCGAGCGGATGTGCGAAGCGGCAAAGCTTTATGAACAGACTCCCATAACCTTGAAACTGCGTGAATTCCAGAACCTTTCCGAAATTGCGAAAGAGCACAACCTCATCGTTGTGACCAGCGGGACGGACAACCTCGGGACCATGATTGGCTGCGCAAGGGCGATTAATAAATGAGAACGGCTGCCAGATGCACCACGCCAGTTTCTCCATACGGACGCCTGAAACGGGCACGTAATGGAAAGATCAAACCCATTTGGAACGCCTATCGTCGCTTCAAATGGATGAAGATGCTGTTTCTCGCAGGACTTGTCATTCTCATCATCGTCGCATCGGCGGTGATCGTGACAATAGGTCAGGTTCCGATGACGGTCGCGCAAGTCTATGGCACGGTGTTCAGCAAACTCTGGCCGGGTCTTTTTCAGGTAGATCCGCTCGTTTCCCACGTTGTCTGGAAGATTCGTCTTCCCCTTATCGTTGGGGCCATTATGGCCGGTTCGGGACTGGGAATCTGCGGTTGCGTAATGCAGACGGTTCTGAAGAACCCCATGGCCAGCCCTTTCACACTGGGTATTTCCTCCGGGGCGCATTTTGGCGTATCCATCGCAGCCGTTTTCGGCGTCTCGATCATGGGTGGCCCGTATTTGTTGGTGGGCAACGCCTTTGTTTGTGCCTTGCTCTGCTCGGGTTGCATCATCGCCCTGTCGATGATCCGGGGAGCCACCTCGGAAACGCTGGTTCTGGCCGGAATCGCGGTCAATTACCTGTTTCAGGCATTGAACGAATTGCTGAACTACATTGCGACGGATGAACAGCGGGCCTTGATGTCTTACTGGGGCATGGGTTCGCTTGGCGACCTGAACTGGCGCAGCATCCTGTTCATGGGAGTGGGTTCCATCGTGTGTCTTGTCCTGCTCTACGTGAAGATCTGGGATCTGAACTTGATGACAGTGGGCGACGAGAGCGCCCAGAGCATGGGCGTCAACCCGCAGCGCACGCGATTATTCGTCATGGTCGTGGCAAGCCTTCTAGTTTCCACCATCGTAGCCTTCATCGGGGTCATCGGGTTCATTGGCCTGATCGCACCCCACATCGGACGTATCGTCATCGGCAACGATCACCGTTATCTCTTGCCAGCCTCCTGCGGTATCGGGGCCTCGTTGCTCCTGATTGCCAACGCCGTGGCGACAAATTTGCTGGGTTCATCGGTCATACCCACGGGCCTTGTGATGTCGATTTTGGGCGTTCCGCTGTTTCTGTATCTCATTCTCAGAGGGAAACGCAGGGAATACTGGGCATGATGATCAAGCTCGAAGTTCGTAACCTCAGCTTCGGATATCACAGTGCCGATATCCTCTCCGATTTCTGTCTGAACGTTTCGGACGGGCACATCGTCAGCATCGTTGGTCCCAACGGTTCCGGGAAATCGACATT
>JBAZHO010000135.1:2948-5937 GCA_041652375.1 Opitutales bacterium
AGGGTGTTTCCCAACACGGTTTTCGAAGTCGTCCTGATGGGCCGCCGTCCGTACCTCGGATGGAGCAGCGGTTCGGCGAACGAGGAAAATGTATGGGATGTACTCAATCTCTTGGGAATCGAGGATATGGCCTTGCGTCCGTTCAACGAACTTTCCGGGGGGCAGCAGCAGAAAGTGCTCATCGCAAGGGCCCTCGCGCAGGACTCGGGCGTCATCCTTCTGGATGAACCAACCAGCAGTCTGGATATCTACCACCAGATCGGCGTCATGGACATTTTGCAGACCTTGGTGAAGAAGCGGGACCTCACCGTCCTCATCGCCATACACGACTTGAACATTGCGGCCCGTTATTCGGACAAGATCGTGATGATGAAGCAAGGGAAGATCGTAGCCAGCGGAACGCCCAAGACCGTCATGACCGAGAAGAATCTCGGAGAAATCTACGGAATCAGCGCGGACATACGGCTTATCAACGGCTCCCCGTATGTCGTGCCTCTTGGCCAGATCAACCAGAAAGCCCATCGATGAAAATCATACATAAAACGTCCCTCTTGTTCACGCTAGGACTGGCCATCTTTTTGCTCGGCCCCGCACGGGCCTGCGCCGAAGAAGTCAAAGCCGAGCTGGCTTGCCGGACGATCACCGACATGGCCGGACGGACAGTCCGCATCCCCGCCAATGTTACGAAGGTCCTCAGCGTATCGCCGCCGCCCACAACCTTCGTGTACATGCTCGCCCCTGAAAAGCTGGCGGGTTGGCTCGGGGCGCAGCCCAAGGAAAATATGGCGTACATCCCCAAGGAATATCACGACAAGCCCGTCTTCAACTGGGGACGCGGCAACGTCAACGTCGAGGCCTACATCGTGGCCGCGCCCGACCTCGTGTTCGTCGGCAGCGAATCGTGCGTGGACCCCCTCGATATCGCCATCCAGCAGGAGAAGTTCGGCTCAATTCCTCTGGTATGCGTGGACAACACAAGAAACGCCACCGAGTATTCCGCGACCTTGCGCTTCATGGGCGAGGTTCTGGGCGTGCCCGACAGGGCCGAGAAGCTGATCGCCTACTACGAGGGCGTCCTCAAAGAGGTCCAAATCAAGGTGGAAGCCATCCCCGCCGAAAAACGAGTTCGCGTCTATTACGCCGAGGGAAACAGCGGGCGCTCCACCGATCCGTCCGGGTCGGTCCACTCCCAGCTTATCGATGTTTGCGGCGGAATCAACGTCGCCTCTTGCACGATCGATACAGGATCGGGCATGACGCAGGTCACGCTGGAATCGATCCTGACATGGCAGCCGCAAGTAATCATCACCACCGACGCCAATTTCGCCAAGCAGGCTCCCGAAGATGAAACATGGCAGAAGCTGCCAGCCGTTGCGAATCACCGTATCTACGTCACGCCAAGCCAGCCATTCAACTGGTTCGACCGTCCGCCGGGCGTAAACCGGATCGTCGGTATCCCGTGGACGGCGCATATCCTCTATCCTGAAGTCTTCCCGGCGGATTGGTGCCGGTCGAAGATACGGGAATTCTATGAACTTTTCTACCACTACACGCTGACGGACGAGGAATTGGACGGCCTGCTGAACAAATGACAGGCGCGCTAATAACGAATCAGCAGGGCTTCATCACTTACTAACTTATTCTTTAACAATAATATACAAACATTCGACATTCGTACATGCCAGAGACAGAAACTCATGAAAATCATCATTTGCGGAAAGGGTGGGTCGGGAAAGAGCACAATCACGTCGCTTCTAGCGAGGCAGAATGCCGCCTCGGGGAGACGAACCATCGTTGTGGATACCGACGTGTCGAACGTCGGCATCCATCGCATACTCGGCACCGATAAAACGCGGGATCTAATCGGATATTTCGGCGACCGTAAGTCGGTGAACGAGAAGATCCATGCGGCAAAAGTGCCCGGCGAGACGGAAACAGCCGCCCTTGGCAACTGGGACTTCGATTCGATCCCCAAGGAGTTCAGTTCGATCAAGGACGGCGTGCAACTGGTGACCGTTGGCAAGATCAACGAGGCATCGGAAGGCTGCAAGTGTTCCATCAGCTCCATCGCCCGCCAGTTCATTATGGGGCTGCAACTGGGCGGTGATGATCTGGTGATCGTCGATACGGAGGCTGGCGTCGAGCATTTCGGACGGGGCTTTGACAGCCTTTGCGACATCATCCTCATGGTGGTGGACCCGACATTTGAATCCCTGTCGTTGGTCGAAAAAGTGACCGGCATGGCGGATTCGATCTCCGTTCCGCTCTATTACGTTCTGAACAAGACCGACGCGAACACCTCGGCAGCTCTGCGCAACAAGATTTCCGACAGCTACCGCATCATAGGCGAATTCCCCCTAGACACGGGCTTGCTCGCGGCGGGACTGGGCGGACAAGCCATGCCCATGCAGTATCGGCCAGCGGCGGAAATCCTAGCCTCCGTCGGGGAAAAACTGGCTGTATGCTGATCCACTTCGCCGCAAACAAGAAGCAGAATATGAAAGTGATAATCTGTGGAAAAGGCGGATCGGGCAAGAGCACGATCACCGCTCTACTGGCACGGCATTACGCCTCTGAAGGGAGGCGGGTTCTGGTCGTTGACACCGATATGTCGAACGTCGGGCTGCACCGGATATTGGGCACGGGTGCGCCACCGGACCTTACGGGACATTTCGGCGGGAAGGGAGGCCGCCGCAGGGACAATCCACAAATGCCGCACCCTTCGCAATTACCCGGACAGGCCCCTGTGCGCCGGTCTGGACCTCCTCCGCCACCAGCGCCGGGGACATGGACCTACGACAAGATTCCCGAAGGATACAGCGCCGAGAAGGACGGCATAAAACTTGTGTCCATCGGCAAAATTACAGACGCCTACCAGTTCGGCAAGGGCTACTGGACTGGCATGGCACGTCGTTTTCTCGGCGGCCTTGCCCTTGAAGGCAGCGACATTGCACTGATTGATGCCGAGGCCGGAGTTGAACATCTGGAC
>JBAZHO010000136.1:0-5922 GCA_041652375.1 Opitutales bacterium
CCGCAGCCCCCGCCGCAGCAGCCCCCGCCCCCGCCCCCGCCGCAGTCGCAGCGCCGGCCCCCAAGCAGGCAGCTCCCGTGGCCGCTGGCTCCGGGGATGTCACCAGCCCGCTCGCAGGCAAGGTTGACTCCATCGACGTCAAGATCGGTCAGGTGGTCAAGGAGGGCGAGAATGTCGTCACTCTCGAAGCCATGAAGATGAAGACCTACGTCACCGCTTCCTGCTCCGGCACGGTCACGTCCATCAACGTCAACGTGGGTGACTCCGTAGAAGAGGACCAGAGCCTCGTCACCATCGGTTAATTTCAGGCTCCTTTCCGGTGCCTAAATGTTGCGCTTAACTTTCACGCTCACTGTCGCGTCTGGCTCATGCCGCGCGACACAACGCCTTTAGCTAGATGCTTGAACAACTAAACAGTCTTTGGCAGGAGACCGGCTTCGTTTACCTTAACTGGCAGATGCTGGTTATGTGGTGCGTGGTCGCCGTCCTGCTGTACCTCGCGGTCAAAAAGGAATTTGAGCCTTTGCTCCTCGTTCCGATCGCTTTCGGCGCTTTGCTCGCCAACCTGCCTTCGCGCGGCCTTGTCAACAGGCCCGCCGAAGCGGCAGTTTCCCCCGTTACCGGCACGGTTGTCTATTGCTTTAACCAGCCCGGCGACCAAGTCGAGCTGGAGGGCGGAGTGACCTTGCACCGCCCCGAGTTCATCGGCGACAGGATGACCCCGGAAGATCTTCAGGACACGCTGGACACCATGAAGGGCCTGCTCTACGTCGTGCGTCCGGCAAATATCGCCGAGGGCACCGAGATCAAGCAGTTCAAGGCGAACCTTGACGGCGACGTAGTCTCGCTCCAGACGCGCGACTACTTCGTGTGGGCCACGGCCAACGGGCTTGTGTGCAGTCAGGATGTTTCGTCGCCCGGCAGCACGGTCTTCAAGGGCGAGCAGCTTCTGGACCTTTACAGCGACAGCGAGGGCGGCCTTTTCGACTTTTTCTACAAGGGCATTTCCCACGAGATCTTCCCGCCGCTCATCTTCCTTGGCGTCGGCGCGCTGACGGACTTCGGTCCGCTCATCGCCAACCCGATCACGCTGCTTCTTGGCGGCGCGGCGCAGTTCGGCGTGTTCTTCACGTTCTTCGGCGCGATCTGGATCTTCGGCTTCACGTCCTTGCAGGCGGCTTCGATCGGCATCATCGGCGGCGCCGACGGTCCGACGTCCATCTTCCTTTCCAACAAGCTCGCCCCGGAGCTTCTGGCTCCCATCGCCGTGGCGGCATACAGCTACATGGCTCTTGTGCCGGTCATTCAGCCGCCGATCATGCGTCTGCTTACGACCATGAAGGAGCGCAAGATTCGCATGCAGCGTCTGCGCGACGTGTCGCGCACCGAGAAGATGGTCTTCGCGGTCGTGGTAGCGGTGCTGTGCATCCTCGTGGTGCCGGACGCGGCGGCCCTTATCGCCATGCTGATGTTCGGCAACTTCATGCGCGAATGCGCCGTGACCGAGCGTCTCGTCAAGGCTTCGCAGAACGAGATCATCAACATCGTGACGATCTTCCTTGGCAGCAGCGTGGGCATCACCATGACGGGCGACCGTTTCCTGAAGCCTGAGACGCTGGGCATTCTCGCCATGGGCGTCATAGCCTTCGGTGTTTCAACCGCTGCGGGCGTGCTGATGGCAAAGTTCTTCAACCTGTTCCTCAAAAACAAGATCAATCCGCTCATCGGCTCGGCTGGTGTGAGCGCCGTTCCGATGGCCGCGCGCGTCAGTCAGGTGGAGGGTCAGAAGGCGGATCCGCGCAACTTCTTGCTCATGCACGCAATGGGCCCGAATGTTGCTGGTGTTATCGGAACCGCCATCGCGGCAGGTTTCTTCATCGCCACGCTGGGTCACTAGCGGAACACATGACATGGAGGACATGATGCGACTCGTCCCGCTTGTTCACTTCAAAGGGATTTGAGTTTCATTCTGGATACTTGACGCGCGGGACGGAATTAATTCTATCCCGCGCGTTTCCATTTTAGTTCGGTCTTCCCGCAAGGGGCGTCATTCCCAAGGTGGCGCGCCTTTCCCAACGCGGGTCATTCCAAGTGCTTTTTTATACCTTATGACTACAAATTCTCGTTTCCCTTCAATGGATAAATTCGAAGCAGCCCGCCTGATCAAGGATGGGCAGACGGTCGGCTTCAGCGGCTTCACGCCTGCTGGCGCGGCCAAGGCGGTGCCGGAGGGCATCGCCGCCTTCGCCAGAGAGGAGCACGCCGCCGGGCGTCCGTTCAAGATCAACGTGATCACGGGCGCTTCCACGGGCGATAGTCTCGACGGGGCCTTGGCGCGCGCCGAGGCCATCAACTGGCGCACGCCTTACCAGACCAACAAGGATCTGCGCGACGCCATTAACGCGGGCAAGGTCAGTTACTTCGACTTGCATCTTTCCGAGCTGGCGCAGGAGATTCGCTACGGGTTCCTCGGGCCGGTCAACTGGGCCGTAATCGAGGCGTGCAAGGTTACTGACGATGGCGAGATCACCTTGACGACGTCAGTCGGCGTCTCGCCCACGCTTTGCCGCGTGGCGGACAAGATCATCATCGAGCTTAACGATGCCCATCCGGCGTCTTTGCACGGGATGCACGATATATACGAGTTGGATAACCCGCCGAACCGCGTCACCATCCCGCTCTACGGCGTCACCGATCGCATCGGTTCGCCGGTGGTGAAGGTCGATCCGTCCAAGATCGTGGCCGTCGTGCGCAACAACGCGCCCGACCAGTCCCGCGACTTTGCCGATGCGGACGAGACCACCAACTTGATCGGAAAGAACGTTGCGTCGTTCTTGGTTTCAGAGATGAAGGCGGGGCGCATTCCGCCGGGTTTTCTGCCGCTTCAGTCCGGCGTGGGCAACATCGCCAACGCTCTCATGAGCGCCCTTGGCGCGCAGACGGATATTCCGCCTTTCACGATGTATTCGGAGGTGATTCAGGACTCCGTTGCGGATTTGATCGCCAGTGGTCGCGTGACGTTCGCCAGCGGCACTTCGCTTACCGTCACTCCGCCGGTGTTGAAGCGTATCTACGATGATCTGGACTTTTTCCGCAAGCATATGGTCTTGCGTCCGCAGGAGTTGAGCAACAATCCGGGTTTGGTGCGTCGTTTGGGCGTGATTTCGATCAACACGGCCATCGAGGCGGATGTGTTCGGCAATGTGAATAGCACCCATATCATGGGTGACAAGATGATGAATGGTATCGGGGGTTCGGGTGACTTTACCCGCAATGCTTTTATTTCCATTTTCACTTGTCCGAGCACGACCAAGAATGGGGATATCAGCACTATCGTGCCGATGGTGAGTCATTTGGACCACAATGAGCATAGTGTGAAGATTATCATCACGGAGCAGGGCGTGGCCGACTTGCGGTGCAAGGATCCGAGGCAGCGCGCTGTCGAGATTATCAATAATTGCGCCCATCCTGACTATCGTGCGCAGCTTATGGCGTACGTGGAGGCGAGTCGCAAGGGGCACATTCCGCAGAATTTGCGCAACGCGTTCAAGATGCATATCAAGTTTCTCGAAACCAAGTCCATGAAGAACGTCGTCTGGGAATGAAGGGTGGAACACCCTTCACCTGTGGATGCTTGCGCATCCTGAAGGGGCTTCTCGCCCCTTACGCGGGCTTCGCGCCGCTATCCCCTGTATTGGGGATTACTTTCAAGGGCCTCTTCCTTATAGTAGTTCACATTGACTTGTGGACACTCTGAGGAAGCGCCAAAGGCGCGCCATGAGAAAGCCCCGGGTGGAGCGAAGCGGAACCCGGGGTATGCGTTCCAATTTAATCCAAGCGCTGTAGGCGCGGCATGATCGCTAGGTTATGTCGCGCCTACAGCGCTCAGAATGTCCACATATTGATCGAAACCACTATAATTGGAAGGGGCTTTTGTTTTGTACGGGTTTACCTCTGTTATGGTTCCGGAATCGGCTTGGCTGTTCATGTGCTTTTGTATACTAATGTCGGCGTGATAGCCGTTCTTCAGGGTGAGGTTCTTGAGGCTTCGCCTCTTGGCGTCGTGATCGATGTCGGGGGCGTGGGTTACGAGGTTCATGTGCCTGTCAGTACTGCAGAGCGCGTGCCGCCGGTGGGTGGCAGGGTCAGGTTGTTCATCCATGATGTTTACCGCGAGGATGGACAGGATTTGTATGGGTTCATCCGGCGCGAGGAGCGGGACTTTTTCCGCATGATCGTGGAGAAGGTCAGCGGTATCGGTCCGCGCACGGCCATCGCTTTGCTCAGCAAGTTGTCTTTGACGATGCTTTCGAGCGCCATCGCGGCGGGTGATGTCAACACGTTGGCGCGCACGCCGGGCATCGGCAAGAAGACGGCGGAGCGGCTGGTCGTGGAGCTTCGGGACAAGATGCAGGCGTTTTCCGGCTTTGCCGTTCATGGCGCGGTTTCCGTGCCCGGGGGCGTGTCTTATGCGGGCGCGGCCAGTCCTGTGTGCGATGCGGTGAATGCTTTGGTCATCCTTGGCTACAGGCCCGACGCTGCGGACAAAGCAGTGCAGAAGGCGCTTGCGAAACTGGGGCCGGAGGCATCGACGGATGCGTTGTTGCGTGCCGCTCTTGCCGCCGGTTAGGGGTGATTCTCTGCATCTGGACATATACGTGGCGCGCGGGTCGCATCGTTATCATGTCCAGTATGCTTCTGTTATAGTGGTTTATAACGATTGCCCAAAGTCGGCCAATTTGAAGCCGCAGGACGAACGCGTGCCTCCCCGGACGCCTCGGAGAGCCGTCCCTACCCTAAGAAGCGTACGCCACCCCAATACGCGTCCTAAGACGTTGATGCGCAATCTGTTGGTAGGGACGCCTCTCCGAGGCGTCCGCAGTGTGTGCATACGTCGGTTGTCCCGTTTCCTTGCCAGATTAGGTTTCTATTTGGGGAAACTTTGGGCAACCGCTATAAAAAGATCGCCGCATATGAGCGGCTCGGCATGGCGGGAGCTTGCCTCTGAGGAACTGCTTTTTTTCTTTGCCCCGCGTTGGTCCGTCTGTACAGGATAATCACATGATTGCAAAGAACGGAGATGCCATCTTATCGGAAACATGGACCCTGTTGTACAAGCAGGCCGAGAAACTGCGGAAAATGCAGCCGTGGAAAAAGATGTATGACTCGGAACTGTTCGGCGTTGAGGATGCTGAAAGCGGGCAGATCGTCTGGTTCTCGGTGCTGGGCGCGCTCCGCCAAATGTTTTCGCTCGCTGTTTACGTCGGGGACCCAGGACTGGACTACTTCCTTTATCAATCCTCCCGGGATTGGGAAACAAATCCCCAAGAGCAGGTCGTGCTGAAAATGAACTGCATGAGCGTCGAATTCGTTCCGAAAAGTGAATTGAGCGAGTTTGACATAGAAACGCAAAAGGCCGCCTCTTTCACCCCGTCCGCCCGCGCACGTATCGCCCAGTTCCGAAGCACGCACAAAGGCTATGCCCCGTGGTATCTTGAAGCGGACGAGGCTGCACTTCTGGCCCGTGTAATGCAGATCGCAGTGAACGTAATCGGCATACTGATGAAGGATAAACAGATTATCGAGAAAGCGCACGAGGACGGAACGCCGCCCTACTACGCAAAGAACAAGAACGGTGAATGGCGTCTGAAGTGGCTGGACATTTCGGAACCGGTGGAGATTGCACCGGGAACCCCCTTGGACCTCTGCGAGTTCGAGGCGGCTGAGATCAAGCAATCGGCCAAGCATTCAGAAGACGAATGGCATATCGGGTTTGCGATGCTGGGCGGATATATGGGCGAAAACGACCAGCGTCCGTATCCCGCCGGGGCGTTCCTGTGTGTGGATGTGGCGACCGAATTTCTATTTAGTCCGGTCGTCTATCAGCCCGGCACTAATCAGGAAACTCAGGCGGCGCAAACG
>JBAZHO010000137.1:0-5913 GCA_041652375.1 Opitutales bacterium
TGGCCGGATTGCGAAGCCAGTAATGGCCCACCATGCGCCCCTCGTCGGGATTGGCGATCGCACCGCCCTCCAGCGCCTTCATTGCGGCGAAAGCCTTGTCCGCAAGCGGAGCCATGTCGGTAAAGAACTTACCGCAAAGGCCGCTCATGCGCGACACGTCCATCGAAAGGCCCAGTGCGGGCAGATTCAGGTAGTATTGTTTGAAGCGTTCCCAGCTCATATGCCCGCCTATCCAATGGTTTTTCAGGCGATTGGCAAACCTTGGCTGGGGAAGCGTCCGACAATTCGCGGCAGGAGAACTCCTTCAGGACACGGCTTCCGCGCGTAAATTTAAAACGGGCTTCACCATTCATGAACCGCGTCGATTCATGAAGACGACCCCCACATTCGAGTGTATATTACACTCTTACACATTCTTGGCACAGTCTTTATGCAATCCCACCATCATTTCGAAAAGAAACTCCTTGTAACTGCCATCGGGGCGCTGATCGCCTCCGCGGCCCTGAGCTACGGCACGGTTGACGCCGACCAGACGCCTCACGAAGGCTACCCGATTTCATCCACCGTATATTCGACGGTTCAGCGCAAGGTAGTGCCGGATGCGATTCCGGCGGATGCCGAGACGATATACATTTACGATCTTTCGAAATATGCCGCGAACGGCTACGGCGTTTGGCACTTTGAACCCGGCACTGACTACGGGAAACGGCTCGACCTCATGCCGGAGAGCTACGACGGCGCGGCGGTCCTCGGCAGCGCCAGACTCCTGCACTTTTTCTCCATTTCCGACATCCATCTGGTCGATGAGGAATCGCCCTGCCAGAAGATTGCTGACGTTTACAGAAACGGCAGCCCTTCGGCGTATTCGCCCGCGATGATGCTGACCACGCAGGTGCTGGACGCCGCAGTTCAGACGATAGACGCGATTAACGAACGCGACGCATTCGACTTTGGAATCGGTCTTGGCGACGCCTGCCATAACAGCGAGTACACGGAGTTGCGCTGGTATATTGACGTCCTAGACGGCAAGGTCATAACGCCCGACACGGGAATCAAGGACGATCCCGTCCCCGGCCCGTACAACGACTATCAGGACAGCTATCAGGCGGCGGGCCTTAACCCATCCATCCCTTGGTATCAGACGCTCGGCAACCACGACCACCAATATGGCGGAGCATACCCGGTGACCGACTACCTGAGGCAATTTTACATTGGCACGGATATTCTTCTGTTGGGCAACCTCGAAGCCGATGGTATTGATGTGCGCACCACCTACATGGGGGTGATGGACGGGAGCACGCCCGACGGCACAATTTACGGCTTAGGGCCGGTTGCGGACTTCCCGGACGGCCCGCCACAGGTTCCAGCCGCCGATGCGGACCGCCGTTCGCTGCTTCCCACCGAGTGGATGAACGAATTCTTCACTACGACGTCCACTCCCGTCGGCCATGGCTTTTCGCAGGACAACGTTACAAGCGGCAATGCCCTCTACACCTTCGAGCCGAAGTCGGACATACCGATCAGGGTCATCGTTCTGGACGACACCGAGGAGGCCGAGGGCTTCATCATCGACGCGTTCGGCTATCTGACGGAAGCGCGGTATAACTGGCTCGTCAGCGAACTGGACAGGGGGCAGGCTGACGGCAAGCTCATGATAATCGCCGCGCACGTTCCGATCCAGCTCATCGGTTATTTGAACCCCAATCCGCCGACTCCGCAGGCTACACTGCTCAAAAAGCTCAGCTCGTATCCCAATCTCATCATGTGGATGGCGGGCCACCGGCACAGAAACGCCGTCACCGCGCGGCCATCAATCGACCCTGATTTTTCAGGCAATGAATACGGCTTCTGGGAGGTGGAAACGGCGTCGCTGCGCGACTTTCCGCAGCAATTCCGCACCTTTGACATCGTGCGCAACAGCGACGACACGATTTCGATCATTGTCAGGTCCATCGACCCTGCGGTAGCTGAAGGCTCGCTAGCCGCGAAGTCTCGCGGTTTCTCCGTGGCCGAACAACAGTTTTTACCGAGCGTGATTCCTCTCGATGATCTGACGACCGGCCCGTACAACGCGGAACTGGTCAAGCAGTTAAGCACCGAGATGCAGACGGCCATCCATACCGCCGGAACGCCTCTCTACGGCGCGAAGTGGAGCGGCGACTGGGGCTGGGTGGACGACACGTACTATCCTTGGGTCTGGGATTACGAAGCCGAAAACTGGTTCTACATGTATTCCGGCAAGCTGAACGCCGCCGTGGACGACGGATACTGGATTGCCTACTACACGCCGGACTTTTCCGACTACGGCTGGGGCTACGTTTACCCCGGTTACGGCTGGTGGTGCTTCACCAGCGACATGACCGCCTACTGGCTCGACGCCGGGGACCCACTCCCGTCATTGGAACAGTAGCAAACAACAGGCACGCGCTCTTTGAAGCCGAGCTTCAGTATCACTTAAACGCGCCGACATCCATATCCGGTGCGCCGTGCGCAAGCACTCCATGTTTCTAAAAACTCAGCCATGCGACACTCACAACGTTACGGAAAAACGGTCATCACATCTGCACTGGGGGCGCTGATCGCCTCCGCGTCACTCGGCTTCGGCGCGGTTGACGTCAACCCGGGACCTCTCGAAGGATACCCGATCTCCACGGACATATATTCGACGATACAGCGCAGGATAGTACCGGACGCGATTCCGGCGGATGCGGCGGCTATTTTCCCGTATCAGGTCCCCGAATATGCCGCGAACGGCTACGGCGCATGGCATTACGAACCCGGCACGGATTACGGCAGACAACTGAACCTCATGGGCGGTGCCTACACCGGAGAAGGTGTCGTGAACGAGGCCGAACTGCTTCACTTCTTCACGATTACGGACATCCACACCACGGATGAGGAATCCCCCACGCATGCCTTGTACGGCGGCTATCTGGGGGGAAATTCCTCGGCGTATTCACCCGTGATGATGCTTACGACGCAGGTGCTGGACGCTGCGGTGCAGACCGTCAACGCCATTCATCAGAACGAGCCTTTCGACTTCGGTCTTGCCATCGGCGACGCGGTCAACGGAGGCCAGTATAACGAGCTAAGGTGGTATATGGACGTTCTGGACGGTGGGAACATCACGCCGGATTCCGGCGTCATGGACGACCCCATCGCGGGCGAATACAACGACTATCAGGACAGCTTCAAGGCCGCCGGGCTGGACAAGTCCATCCCTTGGTATCAGACGCTGGGCAACCACGATCATACATGGTTGGGAACATGCCCGGTGGATGAATACCTCCGCCCCTTCTTTACTGGCTCAGACATGCTCCTTCTGGGAGATCCTTTTCAAGACGGCATGGACAGCCGCATTGCCTACATGGGAGCCATGGACGGCAGTTCGCCCTACGGCGCGATCACAGGCATGGGCCTTGTGGCGGACTTCCCGGACGGCCCGCCGCAGGTGCCCGCTGATGCGGACCGCAGGCCGCTGACAAAAGGCGAGTGGATGAACGAATTCTTCACGACCACGTCATTCCCTGTCGGCCACGGTTTTTCGCAGGAGAACATTAGCGATGAATTCGCGTGCTACTCTTTCGAACCCAAGGCGGACGTGCCGATCAAGGTGATCGTTCTGGACGACACAACGGAGGATGTGAATTACAGCATGGGCACACAGGGATACCTAAACAGAAAACGTTACGAGTGGCTGATCAACGAGCTGGACGAGGGGCAGGCCAACGGCAAGCTGATGATAATATCGGCGCACGTCCCGATTTTGCTCGTCGGCCTCAATGTGCTCGGTCGGCCCAGCAATTCATACGTGAGCAGCGAGGAACTTTGCACCACACTCAGTTCGTATTCCAACCTGATTCTTTGGGTGGCCGGACACAGGCACAGAAACGCCGTCACGGTCCGCCCGTCCATCGACCCGGATTACTCAACGCCCGAATACGGCTTCTGGGAGGTCGAAACCGCCTCGCTGCGAGACTTCCCGCAGGAATTCCGCACCTTCAACATCGTGCGCAACAGCGACAACACGATTTCGATCATCATCCGCGACGTCGATCCCGCCGTGGCGGACGGCTCGCTGGCCGCGCTGTCCCGCGAATACGCCGTGGCGATCGAGCAGCTCTACAACAACGACACCAGTCCATTTACGATGGGCCCGTACAACGCGGAGCTCGTAAAACAGCTCAGTAGCGAGATGCAGACGGTCATTCAGACCGCCGGAGAGCCGATGCACGGCGCGAAGTGGAACGACACATGGGGCTGGGTGGACGACACCTATTACCCCTGGGTTTACAACTACACCAACGACAACTGGTTCTACATGTATGCCGGGGAATTGAACGCCGGGTTGGACGACGGCTACTGGATTGCCTACTACACCAGCGACTTCTCCGACTACGGCTGGGGCTACGTTTACCCCGGTTACGGCTGGTGGTGCTTCACAAGCGACATGAGCACGCACTGGCTCGGCTTCGGCGACCCGCTCCCGACGCCCGCAACTTAGCAAGCGCAAGAGTTTTCAAAGAGCCGACGGACAAGAGCCGTCGGCTCTTATGCGTCCGTCTCGGCTATATAGCGACTGCCAAAAGTCCGCCGAATTACCAGAGAACAAAGAGAAGAGTTTTATCCGCAGATAAGCAGGGATAAAAAAGGGATTAGAAAATCAGAAAGTCTTCTTTTCAATAATCTGCGTAAATCCCTGCTTATCTGCGGATAAAAATTCTGGGTTCTATTTCGGTTTTCTTTTGGAAATCGCTATAAAATTCTTCTCTTTGTTTCTTCCGATCCGCGCGCTCTCATCCATCCCGCCAAATTCGCTTGCGATACGGGTTGGGCGTTCGTTTACTGACGGGAATTTTGAACGCTTATCTGTGCCTTCCCCCTTCACGCGGGAGCGTATCAGGGCTATATTTCGCTCGTGCGCCTGCCCTGATGTCCCAAAGGAAAGCACCGACGGCTCCAGCCATACTTCACCATGCCCAAGCGAAGCGACATAAAGAGCATTCTAATCATCGGTTCCGGCCCGATCATAATCGGCCAAGCGTGCGAGTTCGACTATTCGGGCACGCAGGCCTGCAAGGCGCTTCGGGAAGAGGGCTACCGCGTCGTGCTGGTCAACAGTAATCCGGCCACGATCATGACCGACCCGGACTTTGCCGACGTCACATACATCGAGCCGCTCACGACTGACGTCATCGAACGCATCATCGACAAGGAACGCCCGGACGCACTGCTGCCCACCCTTGGCGGCCAGACGGCGCTGAACCTGACGATGAAGCTGCACGAGCTGGGCATCCTCGCAAAATACAATGTGGAGCTTATCGGCGCGAAGGCCGAAGCCATCAACAAGGGCGAGGACCGCGAACTTTTCAAGGAGGCCATGCAGAAGATCGGCCTCGACGTGGCCCGCTCCAGCGTCGTGCGCTCTCTGGACGCCGCTCTGGAAGCGGCGGAAGAGATAGGCTACCCGATCATTTCCCGCCCCAGCTTCACTCTGGGCGGCACTGGCGGCGGCGTGGCCTACAACCGTGAGGAGATGGAAGACCTCGCCAAGCGCGGTCTGGCCGCCTCCCCGACGCACGAGATCATGATCGAGGAATGCCTCATGGGCTGGAAAGAGTTCGAGATGGAGGTCATGCGCGACCACAAGGACCAGTGCGTGGTGATCTGCTCCATCGAAAATTTCGACCCGATGGGCGTGCACACGGGAGACTCCATCACCGTGGCCCCGGCCCTGACGCTCACGGACAAGGAATACCAGCTCATGCGCGACGCCTCCTTCGCCTGCATACGCGAAGTGGGCGTGGAAACGGGCGGTTCGAACATACAGTTCGCGCTCAATCCCGACAACGGTCGCATGGTCGTGATCGAGATGAACCCCCGCGTGTCGCGCTCCTCGGCACTGGCCTCCAA
>JBAZHO010000138.1:0-5912 GCA_041652375.1 Opitutales bacterium
CGTTCATCGTTTACCCAATGGCCTCGCTCTGCTTTTTGAGGCCCTCCCTTATGCTGCCGCAAACTAGGGTGCAGAGGTTGAAGATCGACTTGTCGGCCACGGCGTAGAAGACCTGCAGGCCTTCCCGGCGGCGCGACAGCAGGCCGTCGCGGGCGAGGGTTTGAAGGTGGCGCGATACGTTGGCCTGCGTGCCGCCGCTTTCGGCCACTAGGGCGTTAACGTTCTTCTCCCCGTCCATCAGGGATTGCAGAAGGCGCAGACGCATCGGCTCGGCGAGAACGGCAAACCTTTTGGCGACCAGTTCCAGCGCCTCGTCGCTCATCGGTTTGACGGAATCTTCCATGTTTTTGCCTGAACATTGGCTTGACATGAAATGAACTATATGCGTTCATGCTCATATATCAAATCAAAAACAGGAAATCGTCATGAAAAGTGATTCATTCGTCAGGGTTCTGGGTGGTTCGATGGCAATTCTGAGCGCCGTGCTCGTGTATTTTGTCAGCGAGTGGTGGCTGCTTCTCACGGTTTTCGTGGGCTGCAACCTCATACAGTCAGCGTTCACCGGCTGTTGTCCGCCCGAAATACTCGCGCGCAAGCTCGGTTGGGTACATGGTTCATGTAGTTGCAAGGGGGAATGCAAGAACGAGGACAAGGGCGACAAGGATTCCGGCTGCTGCTGCCACTAGGCGGCGGGGTCGTGTTTAAACCAGCACGCAGGGGATATTGAAATGCGCAGGATTCTGACTTCGACGATATTGGCGGCATCGATTGCTTTGACGGCCCCGGCGGCCTTTGGGGCATACACGCTGGCCGACGCCGTGCATCTTGCCCGCAGTTCCAGTCCCGACGCGCAGATTGCAGACGCGAGGGTGGCGATGGCGAAGGCCGTCCAGAGCGGGGCGGACTCCGCCATCCTGCCGCGCGTGGAACTGAACGGCAGCTACGTGCAGACGGACAGCCCGATGAACGCCTTCGGGGCCATCCTGAACACGGGCACTTTCGACAACTCGATCGACTTCAATTCGCCCGGGCAGACCGATGTCATGACCGTGGGCCTTTATCTGCGGCAGGTGATTTACAGCGGCGGTCGGGTCGGGGCCGGGCGCGCCGCCGCGAGGGCCGGGGCCGAGGCCGCCGAATACGAACGTCAGGCGGCCCTGTCCGGTCTGGATCAGGAGGTCGTGCGCTCTTACTACACAATCCGTCAGGCGGGGGAATCCGTCGTGGCGCTGGAGGCGGCCCTGTCCGGTTACGACGAGAGCCTGCGCGTGGCCGTGAAGCGCGAGGAGGCCGGTCAGCTTCTGCGCACCGAACGCCTGAACATCGCCGTGCAGCGCGCACGCACGCAGACGCAGCTTCTTTCGGCCCGCCAGCAGGTGGCGCTGGCCAAGGCGGCCTTCGCCGTGCTGCTGGGCATGTCGGCGGACAGCCCCGTGGAACTTGCCGAAAACGACCCCGGCGCGGAATCCATCCCCGTGCCCGCAGTCGGCACTCCCGCGCCGGACTGGCCGGAACTGGCCGCCATGCGCCGCCGTCTGGACGCATCCGAGCAGCAGGTGAAAATCGCCCGTTCCGCGCGGATGCCCAAGGTGGGCGCTTTCGCCAGCGTGGAGGAGAACAAGGGCTGGCGACGCGACGGCGACGGTCAGAACTGGACCGCCGGCATCAGCGTGGGAATGACTCTTTTCGACGGTTCCGAGACAAGCTCCAGAATCCGGGAGGCGACGGCTGCGCTCGACCAGACGCGCCAGCAGGAGCGCAAGGTGCGCCTCGCCCTCGAACTGCGCCTGAGGCAGGCCCGCATCAACCACGACGTCGCCATGAGCCAGCTCGAAGTCTGCACCAGTCAGGTGGAACAGGCCGACGAGAGCGCCCGCCTGTCCCGCGAGCGTTTCGCCGCAGGCAGCCTGCTTTCGGCGGAACTGATCGGGGTCGAGACCCGCCTTGCCGACGCCCGCGTGCAGCTCGCCGTGAGCCGCGCCAAGGAACGCGTCGCGCTGGCCGAACTGCGCACAGCCCTCGCGCTGCCCATCCTGAACTGAGGCCCAAAGACTTTTTCATAACCACTTCATCATCATGAAACGCTCAGTCATCTTCGCCATATTCTCCATCGCCGCAGTCGGGCTTGCCGGATGCGGCGGGCACGCCGGGACAGATGCCAAGGCCGCAGAGGCCGCGCCGCTGCATGTGCGCGGCTATGTCGTCACCCGCGAGGCGGTTCCGCGCCTCTGCGAGGTCCCCGGAACCATCACGCCGCGCGATCAGGCCGTGGTGTCCGCCCGCGTTATGGGCACGGTAGCCGTGGCGGACTTCGCCATAGGCCAGCGCGTCGCGCAGGGTCAGCTTCTGGTGGTCCTGTCGGCCCCGGAAATGGCCGCGCGCGTCGATCAGGCGCAGGCGGCCCTCGACAAGGCAAGCCGCGACTACGAGCGCGAGTCCGGCCTTCTGGAAAGCGGCGCGTCCACGGCCCAGACCGTGCGCGACCTGTCCGAGCGCCTGCGCATCGCCGAGGCCTCGCTGGTGGAGGCGCAGTCCCTCAATTCCTACACCCGCATCGCCGCGCCCTTTGACGGTTACATCACCCGCAAGATGGCCGGCGTGGGCGACTTTGCCGCGCCCGGCACGCCTCTTTTTGAAATCGCGGGCGAAAGCGGCCTGCGCGCCGAATCCACCGTGCCGGACAGCTTCCCTGCGCTGCCGATAGGGACGGCGCTCGCCGTGCGTTCCGGGGAGCGCGACTACGCGGGCATCCTTGCGGAATCCTCGATGGCGGCTGATCCGCTCTCGCGCACGCGCCTTGCCAAGGTGGACCTGAAGAGCGCCGACGATCTGCGCAGCGGCCAGTTCGTGCGCGTGTTCTGGAAGGTGGGCGAGTATATGGAACTGGTCGTTCCAAAGTCCGCCGTGAGCCGCTTCGGGCAGATTCAGCGCGTCTTCGTGGTGGAGCAGGGCAGGGCGCACCTGCGCCTGATCAAGACGGGCGAGGACTACGGCGACGCCGTGCAGATACTTTCCGGGCTTGACGAGGGCGACGTCGTGATCGCCAACCCGCCCGCAGGCATCGAAAACGGGAATCCCGTGGAGGTCGAGCGGTGAGCGAGGAACGCGCTGAAGGCAGTTTCGGCTTCGCCGGAAAAGTGGCGAAGATGTTCATCAACTCGAAGCTGACGCCCATAGCCGTCATCGCCTCGATCCTGATGGGCCTGTTCGCGGTGCTCAACCTGCCCCGCGAGGAGGAGCCGCAGATCAAGGTTCCGATGGTGGACGTGATGGTGTCCATGCCGGGGGCAGGGCCTTCGGAGGTGGAAAACCACGTCACCCGCCCGATGGAGCAGCTCTTGTGGGAAATCCCCGACGTGGAGTTCCTCTACTCCACCTCCATGCCCGGCGCGTCGATGGCCGTGGTGCGCTTCAAGGTGGGCACGAACATAGAGAACGCCATTGTCCGCCTCAACCAGAAGCTCCAGTCCAACTACGACCGCATACCCACGGGCGCAAGCTACCCTTTGATCAAGTCGCGTACGATAGACGACGTGCCCGTGCTTGCCCTCACTTTCCACAGCTCGAAGCTGGACCATCTGGCGCTGCGCCGCATCGCCGTGCAGGTGGCGGAGGCCGTCAAACCCATCGACATGGTGGCCGAGACCAACCTCATCGGCGGGGAGCACCGGGCCATACGCGTCAAACTGGACGCTAGCGCGCTGGCCGCGTACGGCCTTGGGGCCGACAGGATCATCCCGGCCCTGCGTTCGGCCAACCAGCAGGCCCAGCTTGGCTCCCGGCCCTTCGACGGGCAGGATATTTTGCTGGAAACGGGCCTGTTCCTGCGCGACGCGCGGGACGTGGGCGCGGTGGTTGTGGGCGTGTCTGAGGGGCGTCCGGTCTATCTGCGCGACGTGGCCCAGATCGTGGACGGCGCGGACGAACCCGCAGACTACGTGATGTTCGGCGGCCCTTCGGGCAGTCTGGAGTCCGCCGTGACGCTGAGCGTGGCCAAGCGGCCCGGCGCGAACGCGATCGACGTGGTCAACGCCGTCATGGCGCGGCTGGACAGCCTGCGCGGGAAGATCATCCCCGACGAGGTCGCCGTCACCGTGACGCGCGACTACGGGCACACCGCGTCGCAGAAGAGCAACGAACTGCTCCTGCACATGGGCATAGCCGTGTTCGGCGTCGCGCTGCTGATACTGCTGTTTCTGGGCTGGCGAGAGTCTCTGGTCGTGCTGCTGGCCGTGCCCTCCACGCTGGCCCTCACGCTGCTGGTCTTCTATTTATACGGCTACACGCTGAACCGCATCACGCTCTTCGCGCTGATATTCTCCATCGGCATTCTGGTGGACGACGCGATTGTGGTGGTGGAAAACATCGTGCGACACGTGCGAATGTCCGGCGCGCGCTCCAAGGGCATAGTGCAGGTCGCGCTTGAGGCCGTGGACGAGGTGGGCAACCCCACGATTCTCGCCACATGGGCCGTGATCGCGGCCATCCTGCCGATGGCTTTCGTCGGCGGCCTGATGGGTCCGTACATGCGTCCCATACCGATCGGGTCCACGGCGGCGATGCTGTTCTCGCTGGTGATAGCGTTCACCGTCACCCCCTGGGCCGCGCTGCGCGTGCTGCGCCGCCGTTTCGAGTGCGAAGTGACGCTGCCGGAGGCGGAGCGTTCCGCCGAGACTTTCGAGGACGAGGCCCCCGACGACTGGTCCACCCGCCTTTATCACCGCGTCATGGAGCCGCTGCTGGACAAGCTGCGCTGGCGCTGGGCGTTCATTGCGGGCATCCTGATCCTGCTCATGGGCGCTGTTGCGCTGGTGGGCATCGGCGCGGTGAAGGTCAAGATGCTGCCCTTCGACAACAAGAGCGAGTTCCAGATCGTGATCGACACGCCCGAAGGAACCACGCTCGAACAGACCTCCCGCGTCGCGCTGGAGATGGCCGACGCGATACGCTCCATCCCGGAGGTGCGCGACTATCAGGTGTACGCGGGCACGGCTTCCCCGTTCAATTTCAACGGACTGGTGCGCCACTACTACATGCGCAGCGGTCCGAACGTGGCCGACATTCAGGTGAACCTCGTGGACAAGGAGCATCGCTCGCTCCAGAGCCACGACATCGCCGCGAAGGTGCGTCCGCTGGTGGCAGCGATAGCGCAGAAATACGGCGCGGCGGTGGCCGTGGCGGAGGTTCCGCCCGGACCGCCCGTGCTCCAGACCATCGTGGCGGAACTTTACGGACCGACGGAAGAGAGCCGTCTGGCGCTCGCAACGGACGTGCGCAAAATCATGCGCGACACGCCCGGCGTCGTCGATATCGACTGGTACGTCGAGGACGCGCAGCCCAAGGTCCGCTACGTGGTGGACAAGGAGAAGGCCGCGCAGAACGGCATCAGCGAGTCCGCCGTGGCGGACATAATACGCATGGCCACCCTCGGCGTGCACGCCGACATGCTGCACCAGCCCCTTGAGCGCGAGGACGTGCCCATCAAGCTGGAACTGCCCGACAGCGCCCGCCCGACGGAAATGGCCCTGCTGAAGCTGCGCATACGCGGGCAGGACCCCGCCGGTCCGCTGGTCCCGCTCATGGAACTGGTGCGGCTGGAAAAGACCGTGCGCGAGCCGAACATCTACCACAAGAACCTCAAGCCCGTGGTGTACGTCACGGCGGACGTGGCGGGCGTGGTGGAAAGCCCCGCCTACGCCATCTTCGCCATGAACCGCAAGCTGGCGAAGCTGAACGCCTCCAACTACGGCGGGCCGGACGAAAAGCTGCCCGTGAACTTCTTCTACCAGCCCTTTCAGGACAACATTCCCACCCTCACATGGGACGGCGAATGGCACATCACGCTGGAAGTGTTCCGCGACCTCGGCCTCGCCTTCGCCGTGGTGCTCGTGCTCATCGCCATGATCATGGTG
>JBAZHO010000139.1:0-5846 GCA_041652375.1 Opitutales bacterium
TGAGGCGGTCCGCGTGGAATCCCACGCTCAAATGCCCTCACGATTCCTCAGCAACGTTCGTTCAATGAGCCGCCAGCCCAATTTCGTGGGCTTGCTTGGCTCCACCTTGTCGCTGGGAATGGCCTTTTCCTTCTTCTCGCCGTTCATCTCGACATGGGGGACCGAGGAGGTGGGCATGTCGCCGCGCGGCTTCAGCCTGTTCATGACCTGCACGTCCCTGAGCGCGATACTGGTGGGGACGCTCATGGGGAAGCTGTCCGACACGCACCTTGCGCGCCGTCAGATGCTGATCATCGCTGCCACAGGCGGGGCGTTGGGCTATGCCGGTTACGCTTACTTCCGCAACCCCTATATTCTGGGGCTGATCGGATGCACCATTCTGGCGATCTCCTCCGGCTGCTTCGCGCAGCTCTTCGCGCACGTTCGGGAGGAATATCACAAGCCTCAGGGCGGCGGCATGGCTCCGGGGCTTCTCATGAGCGTGGTGCGCGTGTGCTTCTCGTTCGCGTGGACGGTCGGCCCCGCCGTCGGCTCCGTGGTCCTTGTCGCGTACGGGTTCAGGGGGCTGTTTTCGGCGGCGGCGGTCCTGTGGTGCATATTTCTTATCGGCGTGATTATCTTCGTGCCCTACAGGGCGAGGCCCAAGAGGGTAAGCAGCATTAAAATAGATTCCATATGGCACACGTTCAGAAGGCGCGACGTGGTCATCTGTTCCGCAGCTTTTGCCGTTCTGTTCGCCACGCTGTCGATCAACATGATGAACCTGCCTCTGGCGATCATCCACACGCTTGGGGGCACGGAACGCGACTTCGGCATCGTGTTCGGCATCGGCCCGCTCGTCGAAGTCCCCATGATGATCTGGTTCGGGCATCTTGCGTCGCGCGGCTTCCAGCTTCCCCTCATCAGGCTGGGGTTCGTCCTCGCCCTGCTCTATTTCTTCGGCCTCTCCTTCGCCACAGCTCCGTGGCACGTCTATCTGCTCCAGATAGTCAGCGGAGTCATGATCTCGATCTGCTCGAACGTCGCCATCGTGTTCTTTCAGGACCTTCTGCCAAGCCAGCCGGGACTGGCCACAGCCCTGTACGTCAACGCGCAGGCCAGCGGCAACCTGCTGGGCGTGCTCTCGTTCGGGTTCCTCGTCGAAGGCTTCGGGCACAGGGGCGTGTTCATCGCATGCACGGGACTGGCCGCGCTGGCCCTTGTCATGATCTTTCAATACAAGCGGCCCGCAGAGCCTGTTGGCGTCATATAGGTCTGCGACGTCGCATCCCCAAGGGCAGATTTCGCCTTCCGTCGCACAGCCGTCTGATCAAAAGGTTACAGAATCGTTACGATGGAAAAGGCGACTTTTGCGGAACTCGTTGAAGGGCATGATTGCATTTGCCGGGGCGCAAGGTAATTACTCCTTGCTTGATTGTAACCTGACGAGCTGCTACTGACCGCAGCCGCAGTTCACCCGAAGAACAGATCAGATGCCCTCCCTTGCCCAACTTCCGAAGCCGGTGATCCTATGGCTCAAGATCGCCGCCCTGATGTTTTGTCTCTACATGTTCATAGTAGGCGTCAGCGGGATGGGCGAAGCCTTCAACATGTTCGGCGCGGGCTTCGCAAACCGCATGCTGGCGGCCACGAAGAACCCTTTCGCCGCGCTGATGATGGGCCTGCTGGCGACGTCGATCGTCCAAAGCTCCTCCGCCACAACGTCAATCGTGGTCGGAATGGTGGCCGGAGGGGTGCTTCCGCTGGAGGCGGCCATCCCGATGGTCATGGGATCGAGCATCGGCACGACGATCACCGCAGTGATGGTGTCCTTCGGCTCGGTTCAGCGCCCGGCGGAGTTCGAACGCTCCCTGTCAACCGCGCTCCTGCACCTGCTGTTCAACGTCATGGCGGTCGCCATCATATTCCCGATGGAAATGGCCACGGGTTTTCTGACGCACACCGCCGAAATCGGGCAGAGCTTGTTTTCAAACGTGGGCGGCATGAAGCTGTGCAACCCGCTAAAGATTGCGACCTCGCCGATGATCGGCCTGCTGAAGTTCGTCGCATTCCACAACGCGATCCTCTTTCTGATCGGGACGCTTGCCCTCACCTTCGCCACGCTGATCTGGCTCGTGAAGCTGCTCCGCATCCTTGTGATGACGAAAGTCGAGGCCTTCTTCGATCAGGTGCTCTTCCGCTCTTGGCAACGCGCGATGACCTTCGGTTTTCTGCTCACGCTCGTCCTGCAGACCAGTTCCGTCACCACTTCGCTGACCATACCTCTGGCAGGCGCGGGCGTCCTGAAACTGATACAGATATTCCCCTTCATTCTCGGGTCGAACGTCGGCACCACCATCACCGCTTTTCTTGCCGCGATGGCCACGGGGCAGAAGCTGCCGATGGTTGTCGCATTCGCGCACATCGCCTTCAACATCCTCGGCATCCTGCTGATCTGGCCGATTCCGGCGGTGCGCAGACTGCCCCTGATCGCCGCGCAGGCCATCGCCCGCCGTTCCGCGCATGCCCGGTACATCCCGGTGGCGCTGATTGCGTTTGTTTACTTCATCATACCCCTTACCCTAGTCATCGTCTTATCATAAACCGCCATGTGGAAAAACCTCATCAACTATCTCAAACAGGACGACCTCTACACCCAAGCGCTGCATGAATGCCATGCGATGCTCGACCTCGACCTAGAGATGTTCAAGAGTTCGATCGAAACGCTCCGCCGGACCGACGGTTGCGAAACGGCCCTCGACATCTATGCCACAGACAAGCGAATCAACGAATTCGAGCGCGACGTAAGGCGCAAAGTCCTGTCCCATCTGGCCTTGAGCGGAGCCAGCGAACTGTCTTCCGGCATGATACTGGTCAGCGTGGTGATCGATATCGAACGCATCGGCGATTACTCCAAGAACATCTTCGACATGGCAAAGGCGCACCCAACGCGCCTGAACGGCGGCAGTCAGGAGTCGGAAGTGGACGAGATCGAAAAGACGGTCGATCGCATCTTCACGCAGACGGTCCAGGCCTTCAAGGACAACGACAGCGAGACGGCGCGATCGGTCATGAGCGGTTACAAGGACGAACTCTCCGCCCGTTGTGACCGCCTCGTCAACGGCATCATCTCTGGAAGCACCACGGATTTAAGCCCGAGCGACGCCGCGACGCTGGCGCTCTACATCCGCTTTCTGAAGCGCATCGCGGCCCATTCGCGCAACATCATGACCAGTGTGGTCAATCCCTTTCACAGGATCGGCTACAAGGAAAAGAAGGAAGAAGAGGGCAAGTAGCGGGCTTAGGCATCGATAGCGTTTTCAGTTGAGCAGACGGACGATCTCAATTTCGCCCCGCCGCCCCCGGCAGCGCCGATCCCCGGTCTTGTCCGCACGTGGTATCTTTCGCCCGTATCCAGTCTGTCCGACCTCGCACCGGAACGTTATCTGGACGGCAGGAGTGAAGAGTCCATCGACTGGCTGCCCGTCCAATGCGAGTCCGGCGGACTGATCGACATCAACCTCTTCCGCAAACCGGCGGCTTACGGCAGCTCCAAGATATGGGCGCGCGCCGTGATCAACGCGGACCGGAAGGAAACGCGCCCGTTCGCCTTCGGTTACAGCGACACGGTTTACCTGCCGCTTGAAAAAGGTGAGAACATCCTCGTGCTATGCCTGAGCGAGAAGTTCGGCGGATGGGGCTTCAAGATGCGGGACATGAACGCGATCTACAAAGACGAAAGGCTATGCGAGGCATGGACCATCGACGGCCTGAGCGCGCCCGAGTCCGTTGCTTACGACCCGGTCCGGGACGTCCTGTACGTCTCCTGCTTCAGCGACGGCTCCATCGCCAAGATCGGCCTCGACGGGACGATCATCGCCCGCAACTGGGTCAGCGGACTGGCCGCGCCGACCGGCCTGACATTCCACGACGGCATGCTATACGCCATAGACAGGTCCGGCGTTCTGGTTATCAACCCGGAGACTGCGGAAGTCAGCGCCAGACACATCATCCCGGAAGCATCCTTCGTCAACGACATTGCCATCGGCGAAGATGGGGCAATCTACGTAACCGACACGTTCAAAAACTGCGTTTTCAGGATCTTGGACGGTAAAACGGAAGTCCTCGTCGAAGGCAAAGCCATCGAAAGTCCCAACGGAATCCTCGCCGAAAAAGACCGACTTCTGGTGGGCGTGAGTGTTGACGGAAGCATCAAAGCCGTGGATCTGAAGACCGCTGCGGTGACGACGTTCCTGACTCTGGGCGGCGGGTCCATCATGGACGGACTGACTTGCGACGGCAAAGGCGAATACCTGTTTTCCGACTATTACGGACGGGTCTGCCGGGCGGACAAGAACGGGAATGCAAGCATCCTGCTGGACAGCAGAGGACCGCACGGATACGCGGCGGATTTCGCATACATCCCCTGCAAGGGCCTCCTGATAGTGCCATCGCTGTACGGCAACGGACTGACGGCCTATTCCTGCGGCCTGAATGAGGAATGAGAGGCCTTCCGGCGCCAGCGCAAGAACCTGACCGAGGGAGGGCGGAACGCCGTATGGCGACTGCCATAGAGTTGTTTCGATCAACATCTGGACATTTTCATAGCGCCAAAGGCGCGACATGAGAAAGCCCCGGGTGGAGCGAAGCGGAACCCGGGGGAAAGATAAAAAAATATATTTTGGAGCACTGAAAGTGCGCCATGTGCCTGATTTATGCCGCGCTTGTATGTCTTCTTTTGTGGCTCTTTGCGAGAATGGGATTAAACTCGTCGGAGCAAAGAGCCACTCCGGTCTGGGCGGGGTCTTGCCTCCGCGCTTTGGGCCGCAAAATATAAGCCTCTTGGCTGGCGCCGCTTCCTGCGCCTGTACTGCGCTCACCGACGGAACCGCGCGCCCTTCCGGCTAAGAAGACGCGCTATCCGTGCGGCGGCAATATATAGACGCAACGCACAGCCAGAGGCTTAAAGTGTCAAAATTGTGAAAGTGGTTTATGGCAGCGGTTCGCGCCGGATTGCGGGTCCGTGGAACTCAGATGTTGCCGGATTTCAATGCTCCCAGAAGAAAGGCGTTCATTTCGGCCACCTGCGTCATGCCGTCATCCAGAAACAGGCGGGCGACGTGCGTGGGGTCGATGAACACGCATATCGCGTAGTAATACATCCGGGCGGCGCATTCAGCGTCCCTTACCTTGAACTCGCCGGACTCCACGCCTTCGTCGATCAGTCCGCGTATGATTTCCTGCATCCGCTGCGCGTGAACGTTGATGACCTGCCAGTTCTCCATCATGGCGACGCCGAGCATCTCATGCACGTTCGCGGAGATTATGTAACGGTCCAGCGTCATGCGGTGATATTCCACCAGCATTGCGGACATGCGTTCCGAAACGCTCCCCGGCGCTTGCGCGGCATTGCGACAGGCCTCTTCGACCTGTCCGGTAAGCCTCGCGGCCATCGTCTGCCTGAGTGTGGCCTTACTGTCAAAGAACCTGTAAACGTTCGCTGGCGACATGCCCAGATCGTGCGCGATGTCGGCCACAGTCACCTTGAGATACCCAAAGCGGCGGAACATGCTTTCGGCGGAGTCGAGTATGCGGTCCCTCATTTCCGGCTGGGAAATGCCCGCCGACCTGACCATGCCTTCTATCATGCTGCCAATCATCAATAAGCTTGCTGACGACTGATCTTTTTCGTCAGTCGTAATTAGTCAAGCGATTTGGAGGGTTTCGGCGGCAAAAGGGGAATCTTTCATGCGAAAGCTCGTGCATGTTGCTCCGGCACGCATCCGTAATCTTTACAAATGCCGCGCGGGTCATTTAGCTGGCCCCAGCCCAGTGATGAAGCAACGGACAATTCTCAGAGAAGCAAG
>JBAZHO010000140.1:0-5801 GCA_041652375.1 Opitutales bacterium
GCACGGCGGGCACAGGCTCGTCACCGTGGCGGGCGCGGTCGCCGCGCTTGCCCTTGCCTGTTGCGCCGGGCTGGGTGCCCTGGGCTGGCACCTGCACGCGCAGTGGCGCATCGTCACCACGGCGGACGCCGCCCTGCGCTCCGCCCCCGACGCGGACGCCAGCAGCCTGCGCACGATGAAGGCCGCCACGAACGTGAAAGTCCTGCGCAGTTACGAGGACTGGCTGTTCGTCACGACCGAACAGGGCGACCAAGGCTGGGTGCCCGAAGATAATGCCGCGAAGGTATGGAACCGATAAGCGCCGCGCCTTACTGCACGTTATTTGACCCATCGTTCTCCCGAATGCCCGACCTGACGGAAACCTACGACAAACTGACTGCGGAACTGCGAAGGCTGGACCGCCTGCACTCCATCTCCGGCCTCTTGGGCTGGGACGAGCAGGTGAACCTGCCCGCCGGTTCTGCCGTGTTGCGCTCCGAACAGAACGCCGCATATTCCGAACTTTTGCACCGCGAGGGCACGAGCGCGGAGCTTGGCCGCATGCTGGACGCGCTGGAGGCCGATGCGGACGCGCTGGACTTCGAACGCCGCCGCGTCGTGGAAGTAGCCCGGCGGGACTACGATCAGGCCGTGAAGCTGCCGGGCGAATTCGTCAGCCGCAAGGCGCGCAACGACAGCCTTGCCTACCACGCATGGGCCAAGGCGCGTGAGAGCGGGGAATTCGCCCCTTTCGCCCCGATGCTCAAAGGACAGATCGATACCGCCATCGAACAAGCGGGCATCCTCGGCCACGGCGACGCGCCTTACGACTACTGGATAGACCAGTTCGACCCCGGCACGAACCTCGCCGCCGTGGAATCACTTTTCGGCCCTCTGGAGGCGGAACTCGCGCCGCTGGCGCAGAGGCTGGCCGATGCCGCAGCCGCCTTCAAACCGGCGGAACTTCGCGGCTTCGACATCGCCGGGCAGCAGGCCATGCTCAACGACGTGCTGCGGCACATGGGGTTCGACTTCGGGCACGGGAGGGTGGACACCGCGCCGCACCCTTTCTGCGACGGCGGCGGGCAGGACACGCGCATAACCACGCGCTACGACGAGGACAACCCGCTGGACAGCCTCTTCAGCGCCATGCACGAGTGCGGCCACGCCCTTTACGAACAGGGGCTGCCCGACGCGCGCGCCGGAACGGCGCTGGGACTGGCCGCCGGGATGGCCGTACACGAGTCCCAGAGCCGAATCTGGGAAAATCAGGTCGGGCGCAGCCGCAGCTTCTGGGCCTTCTGGGAGGAACGCTTCCGCAAACGTTTCCCGACGCAGCTACAGAGCGTGTCCGGCGAGGATCTTTACCGCACGATCAACCACGTGAAGCCCGGCCCCGTGCGGCTGGATGCGGACGAGGTGACGTACAACCTGCACATAATCCTGCGCTTCAATCTGGAGAAGGACCTGCTGTCCGGCAGACTCAGCCCCGCCGAACTGCCTCAGGCATGGAGGGCGCAGTCCAAGGCCCTGCTCGGAGTGGAACCGGGCAACGAGCGCGAGGGCTGCATGCAGGACGTCCACTGGGCCTGCGGCCTTTTCGGTTACTTCCCCAGCTACACGCTGGGCAACCTGCTCGCCGCGCAACTGTGGGAGAGGGTCAACGCCGAGACGCCGGACCTAGATCAGGCGTTTTCAAGCGGCAACTTTCGCCCACTGCTTGACTGGTTGCGCAAAAATGTGCACGCCTATGCCAGACGTTACACAACAGACGGGCTTGCCCTGCGCGTCAGCGGATCAAAGCTCTCGCACAAGGCTTTCATTTCATACATAAACGGAAGGTATCTTCCCCTGCACCACTTTTAATACCCGCCAATGAGAATCAACCCCGCCATAATTTGCGGTCTTTACGCCGCGTTTGCCTGCACAGAGGCTTTTTCCGTTTACGTCAATCCGACGACCTCGCCCGTTCCGATCAACCGTCCCATCGTCGGCGGTTCCACAAGTCCTGGATTCTACGACTATCCCGGAACCATCAATCTGAACGACTACTTCAAGGAATTCACCAGTCCGGGACCTGTCCTCACGTTCCATTTGAACACCCCCGCCACGGCGGGAACCATGCCGGACTCCTTCAAGGTTCAGATTTTCTGGCTCGACCCCGAACCTGAAGCTCCTGTCGAAAACGACAGCAACTACGTCGTGGATGAAGACGACGAGCGCAACGTCTTCGAGAACCTCGACTTGACCGACCAGTCGGCCATCCCGATGTTCCTGAATAACGCCATCACGTACGACCCGGATTCCGAGCCCGCGCTGAATGGCAGCCTGTTCTGGCGCGTCGGCATGCCCACGCTCCCCAGCGGCCTGCCGGACATCGAACACCCGACCACCATCGAGGCTGGCGTTTATCACCTTGATGCCGACACGAGCAGTTCCCATCTCGTGCAAGGCAATGAGAACTGGGGCACTGCTTCCCCCGCTTACAACTACATGGATTACTCCGAAGGGACGCTCTGCCTTTTCAACACGCAAGTCACCTATTCGCTCGTGTTTAACCTAGCGGACAACAACGAAGAGATCAGCGCCGCGCTGGCGACGATCGGACAGGTGTTCTCCGAAGACCTGCCGACGGTCAAGGCCCTCGCCGGATATTCCACCTACGATGCCTGCGATGTGTGGAACACCGGCTCGTCCCTGTCCTCCATCCCGCTGTGGAAATCCTATACGCAGGAAGACTTCGACATGGCCAAACAGCCGGAAAGGGAAGACTTCGTCAGCATCTCAAGCATCACGTTCGCCGACCTTGCCGATCCCGCGCCGACGCACGGTCTGAAGTACATCGAGGACCTGCCCTATTCGTATGAAACCACTGATGAGGAAGGCGTGACGTCCACCACCACGGTGGACAGCAACTCGGCCATCCGAACCGTCTTCGACGTCAGCATAACTGAGGACGGCGTTGTTTCGCTGACCCTGAAGGCCGACAGGACCTTGAATGAAAATTATGCCGGCGACTATTACTTTTACTTCAGGACCTACGTCAACGACGGCGTCAACGACGGCCTGACCGGAGACTACTACCGCACCAACTGCTTGCTCAGGCTGTACAAGCCTTTGGTTTTATACCTCTACGATGCCGTTGCCGAGATGACGCTCAACTACGTCCCTGCAGACGTGGACACCACTGCCGAGGACTACAACTCATACGATTACGCATGGACTTGGTACAAGAGCACCACGTTCGGCTGGGTTCTCGGCAGGGATTTCCCGAATAACCGCTGGGTTTTCAGCTACGAGCATGGCTGGATCAACATGGAAGGCGAAAGCACCGTGAATGAGGAAGGCGTTTACTGGTACGTGTCTCCGTCCAGCTACGCAGGCGGAGAATCCGCCACGGAAGATGACGAGCTAGGCTGGATATGGACTTCTTACAGCTACTATCCGTTCATGTACAGCTACAAGGACGATGGCTGGGTGCGCTACATGAAGAACTACAACCTGAACAAGTACGACCTCGACAAAGACGGACAAAACATACTATCCGAGAGAGTCTTCTGGTCCTACCGCCAGAATAAATACATAACGGCGGACATGATCGGCGCAGGTCTGGCTACTGAGTAGAATCAACCATTTCAAACCACATTCCCGACCCCCGGCTCGCACAGGCTTGCCGGGGGTCCGTCGCATGTGTATGGCAAGCAAGTGCCCGTAAAGATCAACAAGACAAGCTACCGTTTCCCGGCTTGGAGCCTCAGACACCTCCCCGACTGGATGCGCCTGCGCTTTTCGGACACACAGAGGCACTTCACGCTCTGGGTGCTGGCCGGTCTGGCCTGCGGGTTGACGGCTGTGGGCTACCACGAGACCATCGCCATGATCTTCGCATGGGTGCTGGACCTCTCGGAGAGAACCGGCGGCGTGATGGCGATGGTGATTCTTGTCGCTGCCCCCACGCTGGGCGGTCTGATAAGCGGCATCATCAGCACCAAGATCGAGCCGCAGGCCGCAGGCGGCGGCATAACGGAAACCAAGGCGCGCTACTACCTGAACTTCGGCATTTTCCGCCTGCGCGAAGCGGTGTGGCGCTTCATCGCCAGCGCGATAGCGATCGGCAGCGGCATCTCAATGGGACCGGAGGGACCGACGGTGCACATATGCGCCGCCGTGGCATCCAAGATTGGGCAGATGTTCGGGCTGGCCAAACAGCGCGTGCAGGCGATGGTCCCCGTGGGCACGGGCGCAGGTCTGGCCGCCGCGTTCAACACGCCCATGGCCGCCATGTTCTTCGTTTTCGAGGAACTCCTTGGGGACATCTCCTCGAAGTCCCTTTTTGGCATTCTGGTGGCGGTGGTGATCTCGGCAATCGTGGAGCGCACGCTCCTCGGCGAGCACGCCCTGTTCACAATCGGGCTGCCGGCCTTCGCCACGAGCTGGTGGATGCTCCTGAGCATCCCGCTGGGCATCCTTTGCGCCTTCGTGGGAACCCTGTTCGTGCGCACCCTGCTCTCGCTGCGCCTGAAGGCCCGGGAGGTCAAGAGCATACCCACGTGGGTACGCCCGGCCATAAGCGGCCTGCTCGTCGGCCTGACGGGCGTGCTGGTGCTCCTGCTCACCGGGCACAGCGGCGTGTTCTCCATCGGTTACTCGGACTTGTCACTGGCGCTCAACGGCAAGATGGTCGTGCCCTCGGTGATCCTGCTGCTTCTGTTTGGCAAGTTCTTCGCCTACATCGTCGCCGCCACTTCGGCCACCAGCGGCGGCCTATTCGCCCCGGTCCTGTTCTTCGGCGGCATGCTGGGGGCGATGGTCGGCGTGTCCGGCCAGCTCATGGGCTTCGGCTACCACAACGACGTTGTCGGCGCGCTCGCCCTAATCGGCATGGGCTGCTTCTTCGCAACCGTAATCCGCTGCCCGCTCACTTCGTTCATGATCGTGTTCGAAATGACCCGCAACTACACAATCATGCTGCCTCTGATGGGGGGCAACATCATCGCCTACATGCTCGCCACGCGCTGGCACCCGCTGAGCCTGTACGACTCGATGCTCATTCAGGACAAGATCACCCTCAAGCGGATGCCCTCCTATCAAGGAGAGCAGGACTGGCACAACCTGCCCGTGAAGGCGATCATGACCTTCGATGTCGTCACCGTGGCCGGCGCGCTGGACGCCGTGACCAACCTCAAGCGCATAGCCACCGACGGGAACAAGCATCACGCCTACCCAGTGCTCAACCCGGACAAGGCGCTGCTGGGCGTGGTCACGCACGCGGAACTGGAGCGCCAGCGCGACGCCGGTTCCATCTGTCCCGTTTCAGAGAAGATGGGCAGGCATTCGCTGGTGGCCATATCATCGGAGACTAGCATCAGGGACGTGGCGCGCATACTGGTCACGGAGGACGTCCTACAAGCCCCCGTGGTTTCCCCCACGGACAGGACCAGAATGCTCGGCATAGTGACGCTGCACGACATAGCCCGTCAGCAGAACGCCATAAGCGAATCCATCGGACGATAGAGCGCAATGCCGCAGAAACCCGTTGATCGGGATCTGCCGCCTACGCGGACTTATGGAGTTTTCCAAAAGTACACCAATATGAAGCTGCGGGATGAACGCATGCCTTGCGGACGGCTCGGAGAGCCGTCCCTACCGCAAGGCGTTGATGCGAAATATTATAGGTAGCAATCTGGCAGGTAGGGACGCCTCTCCGAGGCGTCCGTCCGAGGCGTCAGGGGTGTGTACATATGTCGGTTGCCCCGTTTCCTTGCCAGATTGGATTTCAATTTCGGGATACTTTTGGAAATCAGTATAGAGCGGTTGCCAAA
>JBAZHO010000141.1:0-5763 GCA_041652375.1 Opitutales bacterium
TCCGGCAGACCGTTCTCCGCGAGCCACTTTTTAATCGGCTCGATTCCTTCCGGGACGGAGGCGCGGGCGGTGAAAATCTTGAACTCGAACCCCTGCGCGATCCACTCCAGAACGCGGGCCTTCATGCCGGGAACGGGCTTGCCGATGTGCCCGAAGCCCCGCCAGCCGTTGAAATACGCCAGCGTGCCGTCCAGATCGACGCCTATCCACGTGCGGCGCGGCTCCGTGGCCGCCTCAGCCATCTCCGGCTCAAGGCTTACGGGACCGACGGGGTCGTTGATGCCCTGTTGCGCCTTGGCGGATTCGTCATCCGCCGGGTCTTTCTCAGGTTTTCCCGCAAACAGTTTGCCGAAGAGCTTGATCATGTCCTGAACTTGAACGTGGGTTTGGTCTTGCGATCGTTGCCGCGCACAGTGTTGCAGACTGGAGGCCGCCGGGCAAGTGTTTCAGGACAGATCGGCAACACGCGCATGGGCCGGAGAAACGCCCCTACGCAAAGGGCGTCAACTAGAGACGGCCCCTTATTTAATGCCTAATGCATCATGGCGTAAACCTCGGGGCAGCTCACCTTGTCGGGATAGCGCATCGCGTAGTATGCGCGAAAACGGCGGGACTGCTTGCCGGTAAGGATGCGCTCGGCGATCTGGGCCGGCGTCGGCTTGCGGCAAAGCTCGCAGCCAAGGTAGTAAATATCCTCCTCAATCCAAGCCCTCTGCACGCTCATGTAATGCTTCAGGTCGGTCGGGCACACCTGCTTGAACGCAAGCAGTTCATCCGGCGACAGCAGATCGACCCTCTCCAGCATTGATTTGTCGAATTGTTGTGCCATCACCGCGTCCCCCCTGAAAACCGGCCTTACCAGCACATGAGAACGACCGTTACGTCGTTCTGATGACATTGGATTGAACCAGTTGTGTTACGATACCTCATGAGGCAGAGTTTTTCCGTGTTGACTGTATGTTTCTGCGGACGCTGCCTCGTCCAATAGTATATCGGCCAAGCAGGCGGCAACATAAACGTTATGGGAGGAACCGGGCGAGCGTCCCGACAACTGAGAAGAGAATAACTCATGCAAAATACTTGCGGGCCACCTTGCAACGAAAAATCGCAGATTGTGTTACAGGAACAAATAAAGGCACGTTTTTCCACCCCCGGCATACTGTTGGATTGACTTCGAAGGACTCGCTGGACACTTTTCGTCCTTCGCCGAATGGGGGAATAGCTCAGTTGGTTAGAGCGCATGATTCACATTCATGAGGTCCGGGGTTCGAGCCCCCGTTCTCCCACCATTTTCCACAACCGGATGACTTGCGGCAACGCGGTCGCGGTGACAGAATAAAGACATGGTCACGCTGAACGTCAGACCCGATCTGGAAAAGCGCCTCAAAGAGAAGCTGTCCTCCGGGATGGATGCCAACGAGATCGTCGAATTCACCCTGAACGAACTGGCGGAACGAGACCTGCTCCGGCAGGACATCGAGACTGGCTGGCAAGAAGCCGACGCAGGCGAATTTGCAGACTCCACCCCCGAATCCGTGCTTCGCAAGGCGCGCGCAAAATAGCCGCCCGATGAGCGCGTTCAGACTGACAAAACGTGCCGATCAGGATCTGGTTGATATATAGCGACTGCCAAAAGTCGGCCAATTTGAAGCCGCAGGACGAACGCGTGCCTCGCGGACGGCTCGGAGAGCCGTCCCTACCCCTAAGACGTTGATGCACAATCTGTTGGTAGGGACGCCTCTCCGAGGCGTCCGGGGCGCGGGCATACGTCGGTTGTCCCGTTTCCTAGCCAGATTAGGTTTCTATTTGGGGAAACTTTTGGCAACCGCTCTACGCAGATTATTGAAAAAGAAGACGCTCTGATTTTCCAATCCCTTCGTTATCCCTGCTTATCTGTGGATAAAAGTCTTCTTCCGATATTTTGGAAAACTTTTGGCAACCGCTTCAGGCGTGAAAACCGCACTTTTCTTCTCGCCTCACCATGACTTTCCGGTGGTAAAATCAGCCATGCCACTTCGCAAGCGCCCCTTCATTTTCGCCCTTCTTCTCGCCCTGCCCTGCTTGAGCGCCTTTGCTGTGGAACCCGCAGCAGCCCCCGCCTCGCAGCCATGCCCCGCAGCCGCGAAAGCCTGCGCGGACAGCACGGCGGCCCCTTGCGCCAAGGCAACGCGTGCGCTGTTCAACGGCGTGAATCTCGACGGCTGGTACACGTATCTGGACGGGGCGGGCTATGAGGACCCGGAGCGCAACTTCCGCGTGGAGGACGGGGTTCTGCACATCATCGGGACCGGCACGGGCTATGTCGCAACGAAGGAATCCTTCTCGGACTATCATCTGAAGGTGGTGTTCAAGTGGGGCGAAATGCGCTACCCGCCGCGCGAGGCCCTTCCGCGCGACAGCGGCATACAGTTTCACTTCGCCCTTGGAGAGGCGGACAAGGTATGGCCGCATTCCATCGAATGTCAGGTGCAGGAACACGACTGCGGGGACGTCTGGTGCATCGGCACGACGCTGGACAGCCCCAACCTGCGCGATCCCGACCCGAACCTCTCGGCCATGCACGTTTTGCGCAGCGAGGACTTCGAGAACCCTCTTGGGCAGTGGAACACGATGGAGATAGTCGCCCGCGGCAACAGATTCGAATTCTACGTGAACGGCCATCTGGTGAACAGCGGCACGAACGCCGACGTTCACGAGGGGCGCATAGTCCTGCAAAGCGAAGCCGCCGAGATCTTCTACAAGAGCGTGGAAATCACGCCGTTGTAAAACCCCGGTTGGGCAGCCGGAAATTCCATCCGCGCGACGAAGCCGCCTACGACGGCCTGCGCAGAAGCTGCTCCATGCGCCGCTCCATGCGCTTGCGCTCGCTGATGTCGTACATCACCACTATCCAGCCGAGGCGCTGGGAATTCTCTTGGTCGATGATGTAGGTCTGCACCTCCTGCTCGCGTCCGTTCACGGGCCTTTCAAAACTGGTCTTGCCGGAGTCCGGCAGCGCCGCGAGCGCCATTTCCTCGGACAGTATCTGGGCCGCGCCAAGCCCGATGCATTCGTCGCCAAGGGCCAGCAGCGCCCTTGCGGACTCGTTGGCCTCGCAGAGCCTGCGCTCCTTGTCGAAGACCAGCACGGCGAAGGGCAGCTTGTTCACGATGAAATCGTGCGCCACCGGGGCCAGTTCCACCAGATTGTGCCTCACGACGCCCACGTAGATTATCAGCACGGCCAGCGCCAGCGCGAAGGGCGTCAGGTCCAGCGACTGCATAAACGCGATGCGGGCCTCGAACAGGAGGCTGGCGACAAGGGCCAGCACGGTCAGCCCAACCAGCAGCAGCGCGTGCCTGCGATGCAGACCGGTCTGCCTGCGCCCCGACGCCGCAAGCAGGACGACGCCCGCAAGCCCGCATAAATACGAATAGGCCAGTTGCACATAGTACCAAGGACCCGGAGTGATATCCAGAGTGCTGAAAATCGAGGGAGCGGCGTCCACAGTCTCGAACATCAGGTGCAGACGCTCGTCGAACAACCTGATGCATATCGTGCAAACGGCTATGGTCCACAGGGCGGCGCGGAAAGGCCAGTAGAAATGGCGTTCCCGTCCCGTATAGCGCAGGACGAACTCGATCCAGAAGAGCGGCATCGTGGCGATACCGAAATACTGCACCTTGCTCCACACGAGCATCTCGTCAAGGGAATCGACGGACAACTCTCCGCCGTAGCCGCCGCAGTACACGCCCACGGATATCATCGTGAGCGCGAAAGCCCGGAATTCGGGAGCCTTCTTCTGGGCCAGAATATAGATGCCCAGACTCCACGCCAGCAGAGCGCAAAGCCACATGATTAAAATTGGAAACGTGTGCCCCATGAAAGACCCCGCAAGCGAGCATTGAATCAACAGAACCGGCTTTCACAAGCGTCTTCTGGCAAGGATGTCACCGGGACGTAACCGGAAGACCCCCTTCCGCGATGACCGACAGCGCATATGGAGTTGCGAAACGGGACCGGGTACGATAGGCATGGCGTATCATGACACTCACCCCATCAGCCATGCCATCTCTAGGAACCAAGGCCCCGGAATTCACCCTGCCGGACGCACAAGGCGCGCTGCACACGCTTGACTTCGGCGGAAAAGCCCCCGCGACGCTGGTCATCTTCACCTGCGTGCACTGCCCCTACGTCACCCTGATCAAGGAGCACCTGAGCGCGTTCACGCGCAAATACATGGCGCTCGGAGTGCAGGTGCTCGCCATCCACAGCAACGACCCCAACTGCCATCCCGAAGATTGCATCGAAGGAATCGTCGCCGACAACAAACTCTACAACTTCCCCTTCCCCAACCTCGTGGACGAGGACCAGAGCGTGGCCAAGGCGTATCACGCCGCCTGCACGCCGGACATCTTCCTGTTCGACGCGTCGATGAAGCTCGCCTATCGCGGCCAGTACGACTCCAGCCGCCCCGGAAGCGGCAAACCCGTGACAGGGTCCGATCTGAGCGCCGCGCTAGAAGCCGTGCTCAAAGGCAGCCCGGTAAGCCCCCGCCAGTTCCCAAGCATGGGATGCAGCATAAAGTGGAAACCCGGCAACGAGCCGACGTGGTAGGATAGCGCGAATGCTTGTTTGTCACGCTCCGGTATGTGTCCCTCACAGAACTGTCGAAAGTTCGGCCCATGCCTCTTTGTAGCACCAAGGGTGCGGCATGAGATAGCCTAGGGTGGAGCGAAGCGGAACCCTAGGTAACACGCCCCACAACACATTCAAGCGCTGAAAGCGCGGCATGATCGCCAGTTTATGCCGCGCTTTCAGCGCTTGTTCCGTTTTTATTATCATTACCCGGGGTTGCGTGCTACGCACTTACCCCGGGCTATCTCATGTTGCGCCTACAGCGCTCAGAATGTCCACATATTGATCGAAACCACTAGTTATCCGCGTAATCTGCGGATAAATTCTTCGCCTGCGATTTCGGCGGACGTTTGAGGGACGCCCAAACGCCGGAACTCAGCTCTTCCGCAGCAGATAAAGAAACTCCGTGACGTGCATGGAGCGCCCGCTCAGGTTGCGACTGCCCCGGAAGGTGTTGTACGGCGTCTGGCAGACCTCGATGCTGCCGAGTTTTCCAAGACGCTCAAGGAACTCGTCTTGCTGTATGAAGCCTTCCGAGTTGTAGGAGATCAGGCAGAACTTCGCGTCACACTTTTCTATAAGATCAAACAGAGCGTCCGAAGCCTCGCGCCTCTGATTGTAGCGGGAACGGTTCCAGTCCACGGGGATGCCCGAAACGCGGCTGGTCTCTTCCGGCCTTTGGTAGTCCACCAGCAGGTTAAGCATGAAGTAGTTCGAGCCGTAGGGATGCTGGTTGTACGGCGGATCGAAATACGCCAGATCGACATGCGGCAGCTTCCCCACAAGCAGGTTGGCATCCTCCTGAAAGACCCGCCATTCGCACTCGAAGCGCGAAAACACGGGCATCTGAAGCTCGATATGCCCAAGGATGCGGACGAGCGCGTCCTTGCCAGAGCCGCCGAACTGCCCCACGCCTTTCTCGTTCTTGTAAAAGCCCTTGAACACGCCGGACGTGTTGGCATGCACCGATGCCTCGGCCAGCAGCGGGGCGAGAAAATACGCCTGCTGATCCTGCGGAAGCTGACCGATGGCCTGCCGCGCCGTGTCAAGATACGTGGCGTTGCGCCGGGTGTAGAACGCGCGGTCATCCTCGCAAATTCTCGCCTCGTCCCTGGGGGCGTAGAGTTCGCAGATCATGCCGGGGTT
>JBAZHO010000142.1:0-5725 GCA_041652375.1 Opitutales bacterium
CTGTTGCGGCGAAACTCCAATCCGGCCTGATAGCTTTGCACTCTTGAAGCCCCAAAGGGGCGGCATGAGATAGCCCAAGGTGCAGCCCGTTTAGGGCAAACCTTGGGTATGGCGAAAAACAACCCTTTTCCCTCTTATCAAGCACTGAAGGTGCGGCATGATCTGAAGAGTCATGCGGTGCGACGAGGTTATCTCATGCCGCCCCTTTGGGGCTTCAAAAGGGCCGTGCGGTCCGCCATATGAAAACACGCATGACGCACTTCATTATGCTGAAAAGATTGCCGAATGTGCATAGAATGTACTAACAATATGCGTTCATTTATGATTTCAGATACGCGCAACAGGCAGTCGGGAAAGCCGATACTCATCGAAGTACCGGCCACATTGCCGTTCCCGAGCAGGCGACAACAACGGTCGCTCTGAATATTTTCCCGACGCTATGACGCCTTAGGGCGGCCTTACGCGTGCCGTCGGTCGAAGACTCGACAGGGTCTCACCATGCAAAACCAAGCGCTTCGCCTGCTTGCACAACTATTCCGAAGATCGTAAGATCACCCAACGACAATTTTTCGCAGCGTGCCCACAAGGGCAACAAGATCATGTCCGACACAGCATCAAAGAATTTCATTGAGGAAATCGTCGAGGAGAACATCGCCTCCGGCCTCATCAAAACTCCCGTCACCCGCTTTCCGCCCGAACCGAACGGCTACCTGCACATCGGCCACGCCAAGGCCATATGTCTGGACTTCGGCATTGCCAAGGATTACGGCGGCACCTGTCACCTGCGCATGGACGACACCAACCCGTCCAAGGAGGACACCGAATACGTCGAGTCCATCATGGAGGACGTGCGCTGGCTGGGCTGGAACTGGGGCGACCACCTGTATTACGCCTCGGACTATTTCCAGCAGATCTACGAATGGGCCGTGTATCTGATCAAGCAGGGCAAGGCCTTTGTGTGCGACCATTCCGCCGACGAGGTGCGCCAGAATCGCGGCACGCTCACCGAACCCGGCGTGGAAAGTCCCTTCCGCAGCCGCAGCGTGGAGGAGAATCTCGACCTTTTCGAGCGCATGAAGAACGGCGAGTTCGCCGAGGGCACGCGCGTCCTGCGCGCCAAGATCGACATGGCGCACCCGAACCTGAACATGCGCGACCCGGTGCTCTACCGCATCGTCAACGCCAGCCACCACCGCACGGGGGACAAGTGGCACGTCTATCCGATGTATGACTTTGCGCACGGCCAGAGCGACGCCATCGAAGGCATCACACACAGCCTCTGCACGCTGGAGTTCGAGGACCACCGCCCGCTTTACAACTGGTACATCGAGAACCTGCCCGTCCCGCACAAGCCCCGCCAGATCGAGTTCGCCCGCCTGAACATCACCTACACGGTCATGAGCAAGCGCAAGCTGCTCCAGCTCGTGAAGGAAAAGCACGTTTCCGGCTGGGACGACCCGCGAATGCCGACGATCTGCGGCCTTCGCCGACGTGGCTACACGCCCGCCGCCATACGGGAATTCGCCGCCCGCGCGGGCCTGTCCAAACGCCCGCAGACGGTGGACCTCGCCCTGCTGGACTTCTGCCTGCGTCAGGACCTCGAAGAAAGCGCCACGCGCCGCATGGCCGTGATCGACCCGCTCAAGGTCGTCATTACCAACTTCCCCGAAGAGACCGAATTCTACGAAGGCCAGAACCACCCGTCAAAGTCCGAAGAAGGCAGCCGCAAGGTCCCGCTGACAAAGGAAATCTACATCGACCGCGACGACTTCATGGAGAACCCGCCGAAGAAGTTCTTCCGCCTCTTCCCCGGCGGCGAAGTGCGCCTGCGCTACGCCTGCTACATCACCTGCACGGAAGTCGTCAAGGACGCCGATGGCAACGTGACCGAGCTTCGCGCGACTTTCGACCCCGAATCGCGCGGCGCGACCACGCCCGACAACCGCAAGGTCAAGGGCACGATCCACTGGGTCAGCGCGACTGAAAACACCCCGCTGGAAATCCGCCTCTACGACACGCTCTTCAGCAAAGAAAACCCCGACGACGTGGCCGAAGGCGGCAGCTTTCTGGACAACATCAACCCGGACTCGCTCAAAGTGGTGCGCGGTTACGGCGAGGTCGATCTGGCCCATGCCAAGCCCGGCGAACACTTCCAGTTCGAACGCAGGGGCTACTTCTGCATAGACAAGGAAAGCAAGCCCGGCGCGATAGTTGTGAACCGCACCACCACCCTGCGCGACGTCTGGGGCAAACGCTTCGGCGACGAAAACGCCCCCGCGCAGTAGCCCCCGGCCCTACTTGATCTTGCTGAAGTTGAAGCCCGCGCCCTTGATGTTGGAATAAAAGAAGCTGCCCCGGGAATGCGCGCTCATCAGGCCTCGGTAGATGAACTCGCTGATATCGTAGTACTGGTAGATGTCGCCTTGAAGGAATTCCACTTCGAGGGTTCTCGTGGCAGGATCGTAGCCGACCGAATTGAAATACGTGGATATTATCTGCCTGCGTTCCATAGTGTCCGTTGGGCATTAATATACACTGCTTAAGACAAAGGACAAACGCAGCCGACGTATTCCCACGCCGTTAGTTCATTCCGGGCCGTCGCGGGACGGGCGCTCCGCTACCCGGTCTATGCTGATTTCCAAAAGTATCCCGAAATTGAAATCGAGTCTGTCAAGGAAACGGGGCGACTGACGAATGCGCACACACGGACGCCTCGGAGAGGCGTCCCTACCTGTAAGAATGCTACCCATAATATTGCGCATCAATGTCTTAGGGTAGGGACGGCTCTCCGAGCCGTCCGGGAGGCATGCGTTCGGCCTGCGGCTTCAAATTGGTGGACTTATGAAAAACGCCCTACTCCAGTTCGCCTTCGACGGTCGTCAGCGTGGCCTGCGTTATGCGCAGCTTCACCATCCGGCCCGACAGGTCCTCCGCGCTGTTGAAAATCACCTTGCGCGCGCCCGGGGTGCGGCCCATGTAGCGGTTCTCGCCGCGCCGGGCCGGGCCTTCGACGAGCACTTCCTGCACGCTGCCCACGAGGCTGGCGTTGCGGGCCAGCGAATACTCCGCCAGCAGGTCCAGCAGGGTCTGGTTGCGCCGCTCTTTCACGTCCTCGGGCACGTCGTCCGCGACGCCGTCCGCCGGAGCGCCGGGCCGGGGGCTGTATTTGAAGATGTAGGCCATGTCGAAGCGCACCTTGCGGAACATCTCCACAGTCTTTTCAAAGTCCTCGTCGCTCTCGCCGGGGAAGCCCACGATCGCGTCCGTCGATATGCAGATGTCCGGCACGGCTGCGCGCAGATCGTCCACGATCTCTAGGAAGCGCCGGGCGCTGTAAGGGCGGTTCATCGCCTTGAGAACCGCGTCGCTGCCGCTCTGCACGGGCAGGTGAACGCTGGGCATGAGCTTGGGAATGCGCCCGAAGGCATCGACAAGGTCCTCCTTGAAGCCGCGAGGATGCGGGCTTGTGAAGCGGATGCGTTCGATGCCGTCGATTGCCGCGACGGACTCGATCAACTGCACGAAGGGGCTTTTGCCGTCCATAGACGGAATCTCCCGCCGCCCGTAACTGGTCACGATCTGGCCCAGAAGGGTGACTTCCCTCGTCCCGCGCGCGGCCAGCGCACGGCACTCGTCCACGATGTCCGCAATGGAGCGGCTGCGCTCGCGGCCCCGCGTCTTGGGGACGATGCAGTATGTGCAGCGCATGTTGCAGCCCTGCATGATGCTGACGAAGGCGCTGGGCCTGAACGCGTCCGCGTGTTCGCGGATGGCGTTCTGTGAACCCTCCTCCGCGTCCAGCGCCACGACCGCGCCTGCGCGGCGACTGCCCGAAGCGGCGTCCTGTTCAAAAAGCCTGTCAAGAAGCTCCGGCACGTGGTGGAACTGCTGCGTGCCCACAACAAGATCCAGCCCCGGCAGGGTCTTGAGAAGGCCGCGCCCCCGGTTCTGCGCCATGCAGCCCATGATGCCCACGCGAAGCTGCGGGGTCTCCCGCCTGCGGGCGATGAGATGCCCCGCCTTGCCGATGGCCTTCTGCTCGGCCAGTTCGCGCACCGCGCAGGTGTTCAGAAGCACCACCTCGGCGTCGGCCTCTTCCTCCACGACCATGTAGCCGTGGGCGGACAGCATGACCGCGACGGCCTCGCTGTCGCGCTCGTTCATCTGGCAACCGTACGTCTTGATGTAAACTCTCTTCACTGTTCTTACGATAAATACAAGGTGGCACGATAGCAGCAGGAAAGGTGTTCAAAGACGCAAAGCCCCGCCGATGCGAGAACAAAGCTGGCCGCATTCACAAATCCTCAGCTTTGACTGGCCTTTTTGCGGTGGGACACTCAACATGTTTTACCGTATCGGCTCTTCTCCCAAGCGCATGGACCTATCTGAACAGATACTGCTCAAGGCAGGCCAGTCCTTCGGTCAGTTCGAAATCATCGACCTGATCGGGACCGGCGGCATGGGGCAGGTTTACAAGGCGCGGCACACCACGCTTGAGGCGTTCTTCGCGCTAAAAATCCTGCACCCGGATATCACGAAGAACCCGACCTCGATCTTCCGTCTGCGCATGGAGGCCCGCACCGCCTTCCGCCTGAAGCATCCGAACATCCTGAACATCGAGGAGTTCAACGAAGTGGACGGTCACTTCTACCTGCGGATGCCCCTGATGACCGGGCTGACGCTGGGCCGGGGCCGCGCGGTGTCCCTCAGCGAACTGCTGACCCTGAACGGCGGCAAGCTCCCGGAGACGGACGCCGCCGTGATCATGCACGACATTTTGCAGGGGCTGACCTTCGCGCACGGCAACGGCGTCATACACCGCGACATCAAACCCGCGAACATACTTTTCGACGGCTCCCGCGCCGTGATAAGCGACTTCGGACTGGTGCGCGTCGTGGGCGAGGACTTTTTCCGCTCCCGGATAGACGAAACGGTGGCCGTCAGCAAGCTTGGCTCCGGCGCGACGGGCACTTCCGCCGGAAGCAACTCCCTGCTGGGGACATACAACTACATGTCACCGGAGCAGAAGCTGGGCGCGGAGGCCGACGAGCGCAGCGACGTGTACGCCGCCGGGCTGATCGCGCTGGACATGCTCACGGGCCGCACGAGCTTCGGCATGAAGGCTCCGTCCAAATCCGTGAAGGGCCTGTCGCAGGAATGGGACAGCTTTCTGGAAAAGGCGCTCGAACCCGACGCTGCGGACCGCTTCCAGTCCGCGCTGGACATGCTCGAAGCGTTCCCCGGAATCGCGGGCAACGCGCGCGTCCTCACAGGGCGCGCGACCCCCAAAAGCGCGAAAAAGACCCACAAAGGCAGCCGGCTGCTCCTGATAGGCGCGCTGACCGTGGCCGCGCTCGGCGCGACGGGCGCGCTGCTGTATCAGCAGGGCCTCTTCAAAACCCCTCCCGCGCCCGTGATCGAGCCTGCCATCCCGGCGCAGAACGCAGAGTCCCCCACCGCCCAGACCCAGCCCGCGACAGCCCCCGGCGCGCTGGCCGCCCCTGCCGCCCAGACCGCAACGGCCCCCGCCGCGCAAACGGCATCAGCAGCGCCGGTCCAGCCCGGCCCAGCCGCGCAAACCGCAGCCGCAGCGGCCCAGCCCGCCCCGGCGCAGGACAACCCGGCCAGCCCGCCCGCCGCGCAGAACGCCGCCCCCACGGCCCCGGATGCGGCAGCCGCCCCGGCTCCCGGAGCGCAGGCAGACGCGCCGTCCGTGGAAACCGTC
>JBAZHO010000143.1:0-5722 GCA_041652375.1 Opitutales bacterium
GGGAACAACGGGAATCACCGTTAACATCACCCCGGCGAAGAGTATGAATCCCGTCACCCCGAAGGCGGCCCACGCGTTCCAGTCGATGCCTTCCATGTCTGATCAGTTTCCGTTGCCGTAGGTCTTGCGCACCTTGCCGGGATCGGCCTTGCGGATGACGGGCATCGCGCCCATGCGGGAAATGGGCATCGACACTTTCAGCAGTAGCTGCTCGTTCTCGCGGTCGATCATGAAGATTTTCATCAGCTTGTTCTGCGCGATCTCGATCTGCCGCCGCGCCGCTTCGCCAAGCACGACCTCGCTTTCGCGGATCTTGCGCAGGCGTTCGAGGGACTCGTCCAGCCTCGGCAGCAGGCCGCGCTTGCGTTCCACAAACCCGAGGTCCGGCACGGCTCCCGTCGAGCGCAGGATGCGGTTCTCCTCCATGATCATGGACATGACCTCGTCGCAGATGACGACGTGTGCGCGAATGGCTTCTTCTGGGCTCACGAAAGCAGTATTAAGCCTCCTTGCCCCGGCAGGCAAGCGCAACGAACAAGTCAGGGCGCAACTGCGTTGTATGGCGTTTTTCAAAAGTCCGCCGAATTACCAGAGAACAAAGAGAAGAGTTTTATCCGCAGATAAGCAGGGATAAAAAAGGGATTAGAATATCAGAAAGTCTTCTTTTCAATAATCTGCGTTAATCCCTGCTTATCTGCGGATAAAAAATTCTGGGTTCTATTTCGGTTTTCTTTTGGAAATCGCTAGATGTCGATCCGGTCCGGGCGTGACGGCTGAGACACAGTCTTGTTTGGCTGGACTGGAAGCGCGGGGCCGTGCAATGATTCATACATTCATCATGGAACTTGACGAAAGACTTGAAAAATACCTCGGCAGGACGCCACGAATCGACGAAAGCGCCTTCGTGGCCAAGAGCGCCGTGATCGTGGGCGACGTCACGCTGGGGCCAAACTCCAGCGTATGGCCTGCCTGCGTGTTGAGGGCGGACATCAACTCCATCGAGGTCGGCGAGGGCACGAACATTCAGGACGGCACGATCGTCCACCTCGCAGACGACTTCGGGGTGAAGATCGGCAAATTCGTCACCGTGGGCCACGCCGCCATGCTGCACGCATGCACGATCGGGGACGAATGCCTGATCGGGATGCGCGCCACCGTTCTGGACGGCGCGGTGATCGGCGAACAGTGCATCGTGGGCGCGGGGGCGCTGGTGACCAAGGGAACCGTCGTGCCTGCGGGTTCGATGGTGCTGGGCATGCCCGCGAAGGTGATCCGTCAGCTCTCGGCGGAGGAACGCGCCAGCCTCAAGCCCTGGGCCGACAAATACATTCAAGAGGCCGCCGAGCACAAGCGCCGGGGCCTGATATAGAGCAGTTGCCAAAAGTATCCCGAAATTGAAATCAAATCCGTCGATGAATCGGGCCGACTGACGTATGGGCACACCCCGGACGCCTCGGAGAGGCGTCCCTACCTGTCAGATTGCGCATCAACGTCTTAGGTAGGGACGGCTCTCCGAGCCGTCCGGGGAGGCACGCGTTCATCCTGCGGCTTCAAATTGGCCGACTTTTGGCAAGCGCTATAATCCGGGGTCTTCGGGGCAATGACCGTCGGGGGGTATCGCCCACCCTACTGGCCCATGATCTGCTGGATTTCGCGGTCGGTTTCGGCCTCCCATCCTAGATGCTGGCTGCGCCAGCGGGCCTGTTCGACTATGTCGGCAATCGAGGCCGGGATTACGGAGCCGTTCTTGGTCGCGGCATCGGCTCCTTTGATTATGAGCGCGTAGGAGTCTAGGGCCTTGGTCGTAAGGTGCAGGCGTTCGAAGCACAGCCCCATCTGGTAAACCACGGGCCAGAGCCAGCCGGGGTCCTCGCTCAGGGGGGCCATTGCCTGATATATCCGCAGCGCGCTCTGGTAGTCGCCCTGTTCGTAAAATTCGTTGCCTAGCTGGTTGCCCGTGCGCTTCTTCCAGTAGGCCCACATGGCGAGGTCCTCCTTGCGCGCCTCCTGATACTGGAGCAGGTTCAGCACCTCGGTGAGCGCCGCGCGGGGTTGGTTGATCTGCTTGTAGGCGCTGGCCAGCACAAAGTGAGCCTCGGCGATCATGAAGTCTTCCGGGTAGCTGCGTATGAAGCCCTGAAAGCCCGAAATCGCGGATGTGTAGTCCTTGAGCAGATACTGCGTGTAGGCAAATTTGAAGTCCACCTTCACGCGGTCGGCCTTGCTCATGTCCAGACGCTTCAGGCGGAGGTAGAACTTGGCCGCCTGCTCGTAGTCGCCCATCGTGTAGTAGGTGTCCGCGATCTCTATCTGGGCCTTCAGCGAGAGCAGCTTGTAGGTGTCCATCTCCGTGCGGTTGACGGAAAGCGACGCGTTAAGGACCGAGTAGAAACGCGCCAGCGCGGTCTTGAAGGCCCCGATGTCGCGGTAAAGGAAGCCGAGGCGCATGTAAATTTCCGGCACCATTGGGTCCTGCGGATACACCTCGATCATGCGCTCGTAAACAGCGGCCTCCTTGGGCTTCACGTTGTATTTGCGGTACAGCTGCGCGAGGTCGAGCAGGGTCTTCTTCCGCTGCTCGTCCGGCATGGTCATGTTCAGAAGTTCGAGGTAGTGGCTCTCCGCCGCTTGTATGTCCACCGTCTCGTCCGCCGTGACGGCGGTTGTGGACGGAGTGCCGAACAGGCTGCCCTTGTTGAAACGGCTCCAGTCCGGTTCGTAAATCTCCATCGAGGTCGCGCCCGAAGGCTGGCGTCCGAACACTGCGCCGTCTCCCGCCGTGGGCATGGGCGGAACATAGCCGGCCTGCACTTCTTCAGGGGTCTTGGCAGGGGCCTCCTCGGGGGGGCTGTCCGCCGCCGGGGCAGCGTCGGCAGGGGAAGCCGCAGGGGAGGAGTCCTGCACTGCCACAGGGGCCGCAGGGGCTTCTGCCGGGGCGGGATTCTGCGCCGCCGCCGGGGCCTCCTCAGGGGGGCTGTCCGCCGCCGGGGCCGCGTCGGCAGGGGAAGCCGCAGGGGAGGAGTCCTGCGCCGCCACAGGGGCTGCAGGGGCTTCTGCCGGGGCGGGGGTTTGCTCCGCTGCCGGGGCTTCCGCCAGCGCGACCACAGGCTCCGCCTGCGCAGGCGGCTCTGCAGCGCGTCCCGAAGATGCGAATGCGAGCGTCAGCAAGGCCGGAAACACTATGATGCGCTTTGGAAAAATCATTGGCTGGGAGCTTCGCTCTGCGTGCCGCCTTCGCTCTGATTGTATGTAGCTTTACTATCCATCACAAGCGGCGGCTGCGCCTGATAAGGCAGCACGAAAGGAACCCCGACCACCGGTTGCGGGATGTCCTGCCTGCGGGTTTCGAAATAGCGCAAGAGCAACTCCGGGTCAAACACCTCCACAGTGCCGGTGACGGGATCTGGAATGGCGGACTGGTAGTTGCGCGGGGCCGACGAGGCGGATGTCTTCGTTGACGACTGGCTTGCAACAGTGGCGGCGTCATTGTTCTGCGGAGCATCCGCCGACGACGCGGGACCCCTTGCGGGCGCGTCAGCCGTGGCGGGGCTATCCGGCTGAGATTCCTTGGCTCTGGCCAGCGCGGCGAGAAACAGTTCCACATCCACCAGATTCCTGCGGTTGAAAGTCGGCACGGGGGATATGCGGATTGAAGATGGCCCAAGTTCCGACATGTACGACCTGCGCGAACCCGACAGGCCCACACACTTGCGGACTTGCGCGGCGACTGGCTGGCCGGACGCCGCAGCGACAGGCGCGTCCCGGCGGGAAAGCGCCTGCCCGTTTGCCCCGGACTGGTCCGGGGATGGCATGACGGCGGCAGAGTACGCACTCGCGCAAAGCGTGAGCACGAGGGTGATGCAGCCTAGTGCCGTTCTGGTACAGGAGTACATTTCTGGTTTCAACCTGCTAAATCGGATTCAGGAGGGGCAGCTTTAATCCCGTATGTTCTTCATCGAAAATACACATACTGATGGCGCATTTCTACCTTTACCGAGTATCTTGATTAAATCCATGCGCGCATCCGTCAAATCAAGCCCTCCGGGCATCTCGAAAACAAAAAGGCCCCCCGGAGCCAAAGCGCGCGCCGCGATCCCGAAAATCTCCGCCGCCCTTGCCGGAAGCAGGTCGTACGGAGGGTCCGCGAACACAAGGCCGAAAGCAGCCGCAGGCGCGACCCAGGAGAAAACATCCCGCTGCTCCACGAAGCAGACCTGCGTCCCTATCCCGATGCTCTTGCAGACCGCCTGCGCGTTCATGCCGATGGCGCGCACCGAGTGGCGGTCCTGCTCCACAAAGCGCGCGCTGGCGGCCCCCCGGCTGAGGGACTCCAGCCCGTACGCGCCGGTCCCGGCGAATAGGTCCAGACAGTCAACCCCTTCAATGTCGGCGGCAAGGCTGGAAAACACGGCCTGCCGCATGCGGTCGGTAGCTGGCCGCAGGTCCTCGCGCCCCCCGTTGCCCAACAATATTCCTCTGGCTGCTCCCCCTGTTACTCGCATATCAGTTTTTCATTAGCGCAAAACGCGCCCGTTCTGGTTTGACATCAAACATACATCCGTCTTTGTACGTAAACGTCAAGGGTCACTTTTCGCACGGAGTCATTCCGCAAGGGATGCCTCGCAGTTTGTGTGTCTGCATAAGCATGTCCTCCCGAATCCGAATACTGTGCGCGGCCATCATATCGGCCTTGCCGCTATACGCGTATCCCGCCACCGGCGCGGGACCGGACAACTATGCTCCCTTCTGGACGGATAGCCCGCCGGACGCCGCCCTGCCGCAGAGGAACCGCGCCGCGGGGCCGTTCTACGAACACGACCTCTTTGACGACACGGAAATCACGGCTCTGCGCCCCCTGCTAGTCAACAGCCAGAACAGCGCGACAGACACGGAATGGACGTCCAGCCTGTATCCCCTCTTCACCCGGCGCGAGTATCCGGGAGGCAGCCGCTGGAACGTTTTTGAGCTGCTGGTGGGCAGCAAGGCAGTGTCCCCCACCGGGAACACGATCAGCAGTCTGGATCTGTGGCCCGTGTTCTGGCACTACGACACGGGCGTGTCGGCGGAATCCTACGACGCGGTGTTCCCGATTGCGGGAACCCTGCGCAACCGACTTTTTTTCAAACGCATAGACTGGTTCGCGTTCCCCGTCTTCCTGCGCCTTGAGCAGCCGGGGCATGTGGACACCTGCGTGCTCTGGCCAGTGTTCCGCAGGCGGGATGGCGTGGACGAGAGCGGCTGGGCGCTGTGGCCCCTTTACGGGCACTTCGAGGGCGTGGGCAAATACGACAACACCTTCGCTATATGGCCGATTTTCTACGACAACTATCGCAAGCAGTCAGTCGCCTTGGGCGGAGGGCAGATGCATCAGTTCGGCGTGCTGCCCTTCTACGCGTCGGAGACCGCGCCCGGCCTGAAAAGCGAGAGCTGGGTCTGGCCCTTCTTCGGCTACACGACGGAAAACGCGCCGCGCAAGAACTACGACGAAATCCGTTACCTGTATCCATTCTGGGTGAAAGGACAGGGGGAGGAAAAGAGCGTGAACCGCTGGCTGCCCTTCTACGCGCACGAGACCAAGCCCGACTATGCCAAGACATGGTACGCGTGGCCTCTGATCAAACAGGAGCAGAGCCTGACCGCAGGGCTTAACATCCACAAGGAGACCCTGCTCTACTTCATTTACAAGAACGAGGTGCAGACCGCGACGGGGCGGGACTTCTCT
>JBAZHO010000144.1:0-5707 GCA_041652375.1 Opitutales bacterium
ATCCGTCCGCGCGAAACCGCCGACGCGGAAAGGCGCCGGGGTTCGCCCGACGCCTTGAAAAAACATCCGCCCGAATCCCGTCGGGGGTTCTGACCGCAAGGGCTGCCTAGAGGACCGAGGCGATCGCCTCGCAGAGGCTGTCCATCGTCTTCTCGTTCATACCCGCGACGCTCACGCGCCCGGATGCGACGATGTAGATGGAGTGCTTGTCGCGGAGGGTCTGCACCTGATCCTTGTTCAGGCCGGAGAAGGAGAACATGCCCCGCTGGCGCTTGATGAAGCCGAAGTCCTGCTTCACGCCCTTGGCCGCCAGCGTGTCGGCGAACAGGCAGCGCAGGCTGTTGATACGTTCGCGCATGTCCTTGACTTCCTCGACCCACATGGCGCGCAGGGTCTGGTCGGCCATGATCGCGGAAACGATTGAGAAGCCGTGCTGGGCCGGGCTGGAGTAGTTGGCCCTTATCACGCGCTTGACCTGCGTGGAGAGGCGCTGCGCAGCCTGCTCTTCAGCGGTGACGAAAGTCACCGAGCCGACGCGGTCCGCGTAAAGGCTGAAGTTCTTCGAGCAGGAGCTGCATATGATCATTTCCTTGCAGCGTCCGGCGAGGATGCGGATGCCCGAGGCGTCCTCCTCGATGCCCGTGCCGAAGCCCTGATAGGCGAAGTCCACGATAGGCATCAGGCCGCGATCCGAGATGATGTCCGCGATCTGCGCCCACTGTTCTGCGTCGGGATCGACGCCGGTGGGGTTGTGACAGCATCCGTGCAGCAGCACGGCGTCCCCTGTCGGCATCCTCCTGAGGGCGTCAATTAGCGCCCTGAAGTCCAGACCGTTGCCTATGGGGTCGAACCACGGATAGCGGTCCGTGCGAATGCCTGCGGCGTCAAAAACCTGCGGGTGGTTGGGCCAAGTGGGCTGGCTCATCCATATCCTGATCGACGGGGAATGCTGCTTGAGAAAGTCCCCCACGATGCGCAGCGCGCCCGTTCCGCCCGGCGCGCAGGCAGTGTAGGCGCGGCGTGTGAAGATCACGTCGGATTCCTTGCCGAGGATCATGCCCTGTATCTGGGCGCGGAAGAGCGGGTCTCCGTCGATGGGCAGATACACCCTGCTGTTTGCGGTGCTGGCCAGCCGTTTCTCGGCCTCCTTCGCGCATTGCAGCAGCGGGGTCTTGCCGCTGGCATCGGTGAACACGCCCACGCCAAGATTGATCTTGTCGGGGTTTGGATCCTTCTTGAATGCCTCGGTCAGACCCAGAATCGGGTCTGCGGGCGCTAGAGGTACGTCTTCGAACATGGCTCGCAGTGTGCGTTTTAACTATTCTCCGTCCGGCCACCTGAACACAGGGGACCACGGGCCGTCACCGGAAGCGTTGGCTCCCTTGATACGGTAAAAGCGAGGCTGGCCTTCCATAACGTTTTCGTCAAACCAGATCGGACCGGGGTTTGAGGCCCCGCTTGCTTCGAAAGCGATGACGTTGCCGATCACGGAATCCTGAAGACCGGCGGCGACCGTGACCCAAGGACCCTTGGCGGAACAGGAACGCTGGAGCACGTAGTACTGCGCCAGCGTGGAGCCGCGCCACGTAAGGCCGCCGTCGAGGGCGAACAGGACAGGAGCCTGCGCAGGCTCGGCGATCGGCGGGACGGGCAGGCCGGAGATCGCGTACGCCTCGGCCCTCAGCAGGTCCAGTATGCGCCGCTCGTCGAAGTCGCGCCCTGTAGCAAAGCCGGGGATATGGTAGGAATTGGTGACGGTTCCGCCTTCGTTGTGGTAGTACCAGCCCCCGTCGCGGCGGTGTCCGCGTATGCCCCATATCAGGCCGCCCGTGATGCCGCTTGCGCGGATTTCATCCATGAGCTTGCGCATCGTCTCGGTGCCGCCCATGCCGAACTCGTCCACGATGAGGGGCTTCTTACCCTTGCACATCGCCCATTCCTCGGCGGCGATAGCCGCGAGGTCCGTCGAGCGTCCGCTGAGGCGGTTCCAGTGCTCGTAAAGGTGTATGCTTACAACGTCGATATTCGGGTCCGCGAGGTAGGAATCAAGATGGTAGCCTGCGGTCATGACCAGATGCTTCGGGTCCACGCTCTTGAAGTAAGCGGCCATTTCTGAGGACCATTTCCCGATCATGGGCATGAGGACAGCGCCGTCCTTGCCGTTGTCCGGAGCGTACACGTTGAACTCGTTGCCGAACTGCCACGCGAGGATTGCCGGATCGTCCTTGTAGAGCAGGCCGCTGACGGTGTTGCGCCGGTTGGCAAGGGTCTCGAAAAGGTGGCGGTAGTCCGCCTTCACGTCCTCGTCCGTCCAGAACGTCATCGGGCCTTTGCCCGCAAGGGCGGAAAACTCGTCCACGCCGTGCCAGTAGCGGAAGTGCTGCGCCGCTATGAGGGGGATGATCACGCGCACGTCGTACTCGTGGCAGAGGGCCAGCACGAGGTCCATGCAGCGCAGGGCTTCTTCGTTGTACTGGCGGCGTCCTTCGATGTAAACTGGCGCGCCGTCGTCCTCCGGGCTGAACACGGACAGGGTGAAGGTGCGCGTGGCCCTCGCGCCAAGGTGGCGCATGGCTCCGAGCACGTCGCGGATCTCGTATTCGTCCGGGAAGCGGTTGGAAAAGTCCGGCAGTATCTGGCCTTCGTTCTGGTGCAGGTTCGCGGCGGCTATGCCAATGAACCGGAATGGCTTGCCGCCCTCAAAGAGCGCATCCCCCTTTCGCGTGATGACGGGCCATTCTTTTTCGATGGCTTGCGCGTGGATGCTAAGCGGGGCGGAGATCATGCTTGCTATGACCATGACGAGTGCGGACAGGGATCGGGTTACTGAACGGGATTTCATGGGCTGACAGGGTTGAGCGAACAGGCAGGGACGAGATTTGTCCATGTCAGGCATAGGGGGTTCGTTGCGTGAAAGGCTACGTCCTCCATGCAATCTTTTCAACCGTGTTTCTGAACTGTCGCACTTGCTTGTAACAGCATGCCGTTTCCCATGTTATTGAAGACATGGCGGATCAGGAACATAACGCGGAGGTCGGCGACGGAAAAAGAATATGCATGATCGTCGGGGCCGGGCCAGCCGGGCTGACCGCCGCGCTGGAACTGCTGCGCGAAGGCGGGGGCATCAAGCCGATCGTCTTCGAGGCGGGCACGCAGGTGGGCGGCATTTCGCGCACCGTCGTTTACAAGGGCAACCGCATCGACATCGGCGGGCATCGCTTCTTTTCCAAGTCCGAATGGGTCACGAACTGGTGGAACGGCATCATGGACATGCCGGAGCGCAGCCGCCTCTCGCGCATCTACTATTTGCGCCGCTTTTTCAGCTACCCGATCAGTTTGTCCGTGGGCACATTGCGCAATCTGGGCCTGCGCCGCACGATCAGGGTCGGGCTGTCCTACATCGGAGCGCGAATGCGGCAGATCAAGCCCGAACGCTCGCTGGCGGACTTCATGATCAACCGCTTCGGGCGGGAGCTTTACAACACGTTTTTCCGCGACTACACGCACAAGGTCTGGGGCCAGCCCTGCGAGAAGATCAGCCCGGAATGGGGGGCGCAGCGCATCAAGGGAGTGTCCGTAAGCGAGGTGCTTCTGCATGCGCTCAGGTCCATGCTGCGCATCCGCTCAAAGCATCAGGAGACCAGCCTTATCGACAGTTTCCTGTATCCGCCGCTGGGGCCGGGACAGCTTTGGGAGAGGGTCGCGGAAATGGTGCGCGAGCTGGGCGGAGAGATTCACCTGAACACCCGCGCGGAGGGCGTGCGCAAGCTGCCCGAAGGCGGCTGGGCCGTGACCTTGCGCGGCGCGGACGGCGCGTCCTTCGAGCGGTCGGGCCGCTGGCTCATTTCCACCATGCCCGTCAGGGAGCTTGTGGCGTCGCTGTCGGGCGTGATTGTCCCGGAGGATGTCCGCGAGGTGGCCGCCGGGCTCGTTTACAGGGATTTCATCACGGTGGGCCTGCTCGCGCCGCGTTTCGCCCAGCCCGCGCTGAAGGCGTCCGGGGGCGAGCTGAAGGACAACTGGATATACATTCAGGAGAGCGACGTGAAGGTCGGGCGCGTGCAGGTGTTCCCGAACTGGAGCCGGGACATGGTCGCCAAGCCGGGCCTTGTGTGGATCGGGCTTGAGTATTTTTGCAGCGAGGGCGACGAGCTTGACCGCCTCTCGGATACGGAACTCAAGGCTCTGGGCGCGGCGGAAATGGAGCGCATAGGGTTCATCAACGCGGGCGAGGTGATGGACAGTTGCGTAATTCGTCAACCCAAGGCTTACCCGGCGTATTTCGGCTCGTACGACCGTTTCGACGTGGTGCGGGCTTTCCTCGATTCGCTGCCGGGCCTGATTCCCGTGGGGCGCAACGGGATGCATCGTTACAACAACGCGGATCATTCGATGCTGGCCGCGCGCGCGGCGGTGGATCTGATTCTGTCGGGCATGGACGCCGTCCCGGAGGCCCGCGCGGAATTGTGGGACGTGAACGCAGAAAAGGAATACCACGAGGCGGGGAGCAGGCCCGCAAGGCCCTGAAAAAGAGTATCAACCACAGATGAGAAGGGATGAAACAGGGATTAAAAATTCCAGAAGCTATTCTTCTTAAATAATCTGTGTAAATCCCTTTTCATCTGCGGAAAAACTTTTCCTTCTGGATGCTTTTCAGGATCACTCTCAGGACATGGAGCTGCCTGCCCCTTGCCAGCGGGCGAATAGGGACAGGGGCAGACGCTTTGCGGAACGTTCGTGCTTCAAAGCCAGCTCGCCCACGCATAGCTCCCCGCCTAGCCCGCGCAACACATCGCCCACTAGATTCTCAAGCATCAGCGACGAGGCCTCCAGATTGTAGAGCGTCAGGATCAGCAGCAAGGGCGTGTCCGAAAGCAGTCCCCGGCACAGAGACAGAAGCTCCACCACCTGCTCCTCCACCCGCCAGACTTCGCCGTTTGGCCCCCGCCCGAAAGACGGCGGATCGAGCAAAATCGCCTCGTAGCGGCTGCCCCGCCTTAGCTCCCTGCCCACGTATTTCAACGCGTCCTCCAGCACCCAGCGCACGGGCGCAGCGCCCATGCCCGAAAGATGCTGGTTCTCCCGCCCCCATGCGATGGACGGCTTCGACGCGTCCACATGCGTCACCTGTGCGCCCGCCCTTGCCGCGATGAGGGACGCCACGCCCGTGTAGCCGAACAGGTTCAATAGACGGGGCTTCTGCCGGGTGCGCAGACGCTCGGCCATCCACGACCAGTTCGGCTCCTGCTCCGGGAACACCCCCAGATGCCGGGACCCGTCCGTAAGCCGCGCCTGCAACTTCAGCCCCTCAAGCTCCATGACCCAGTTGCGCGCCACGCCACGGCGCAAGTCCCAGCGCCCGTCGTCCCGCAGAACGGCGTCCGCCCCGGCCCAGCGCGAAGGGTCGTCGGGCCGCCACCATGCCTTGGACTCGCCGCGTATGATCGTCACCGGGCCGAAACGCTCCAGCTTGCGTCGGTCGCCAGAGTCAAGGAGCTGGTAGCCGGCCCAGTCCGCCGAAAGAATGAGTGGAACCTGCGCGCTGTTCATGATTTTGAAACCCGCATCATAGCGACCCGGCCCCCGGCATCAAGAACGACAAGCGCCAAAGCCACAAAGCATGACGCCCATCAAGAGCCGCCTTGCAGAAAGCCCCGTCCGGGCGTAGAGATTAGTCCGACGCCAGCAACGCGCCATTATCAGACCC
>JBAZHO010000145.1:0-5695 GCA_041652375.1 Opitutales bacterium
TCGGGGAGCCGTTCGTGAGCATGGAGATTCTGGACCTCGCGCTGGGCGACGAGGTTTACGTCGGCCTTTTCGTCTGCGCCCACAATCCCGACGTGGTCGAGACGGGCGTCTTCAGCGACGTGCGCATTTCCGTTCCCGCGAAGGAAGATTTCGTGCCCTACACGGATTACATCGGCGGCAATCTGGAAATCCTCGAAGTGGCCAGCGGAAAGCGGACCATCATCCACCATTCCGACCGCTCGCTTCAGGCCCCGAACTGGACCCCTGACGGCAAGGCCCTGATCTACAACGAGGACGGACTGATGTACCGCTTCGATCTGGAAACGGGCGCGGCCACGCAGATCGACACCGCCTTCGCCACGACGAACAACAACGACCACGTTCTGTCCTTCGACGGCAGGATGCTCGGCATCAGCCATCACAGCAAGGATCACGGCGGCGCGTCCATCGTCTATGTCCTTCCCGTCGAAGGGGGTACGCCCCGGCTGGTCACGCCCAAGGGTCCGTCCTACCTGCACGGCTGGACGACGGACGGCAGGGAGCTGATCTACACCGGCGGACGCGACGGCAACTACGACATCTACAAGATACCGGTGGAGGGCGGCGAAGAGGTCCGCCTGACCACGGCGAAGGGCCTTGACGACGGCTCGGAGTTCACGCCCGACGGCAAATACATCTACTTTCATTCCTCGCGCGGCGGCACGATGCAGATCTGGCGCATGAAGCCAGACGGCAGCGATCAGGAGCAAGTCACGGACGACGGCTTCAACAACTGGTTCCCCCACATTTCCCCCGACGGCAAGTGGATTGTGTTCCTGACCTATCTGCCCGACGTGGACCCCGGCGACCATCCCTGGTACAAGCAGGTGTACATTCGCCTGATGCCCATCGAAGGCGGCGCGTCGAAGGTTCTCGCCTACGTGTACGGCGGGCAGGGCACGATCAACGTCCCCTCGTGGTCCCCGGACTGCAGCAAGGTAGCCTTCGCCAGCTACACGGACTAACAAGGGGCGGATGCGCTTTGCGCCCGGCGATGCACCGGCTGGCGCATCTGCAAGACGTTTATGCGTCTATACTTGTGAATTTGCGTTCGCGCCGTTTCCTGTCGGATTCGGCACTGTCGCAGAACGCACGCCCGTGGGCGTGCGGGGACCTGCGTAGCGGCATATGCCGGGCAGCTCAAACCAACGGTAGGGTTACACCCCATAGCGAATGCTCCGCTTCGCGTCTATCGTGTAATACCTTCAACGAAACGGATTGAGATTACTTCAATCGCGCGTACTGAAGCGCAATGTCAGGTCCGACGAGTGATTTAGTCTCAAAGCATTCCGAACTTGGTGTTGATTTAATTAAATCAACAATCAACGACATCAAACACAAGTATGATTAAAATACAATCAAGCTCTGCACTGGCGTTTTTGGCAGCCGCCTGTGCCTTGTTCGTTACCGCATCCCCGATGCGCGCCTCTGAAATGGATGATCGCATCGAATCGTCAGCGAAGAATTCCTATGTCTTCAAGACCGTCCTCAAGAACGATTCCATCAAGCCCGTGTCCAAAGACGGCGCGGTCGTCATTTCGGGAACGGTATCCGAAGCCTCCCACAAATTGTTGGCTCAGGACACCATCGAGAATCTGCCCGGAGTGGTCAGCGTGGACAATCAGCTTACAGTCGATGCCGGAACCGCTTCCGAACTGTCCGACGGATGGCTGATGATGAAGGTTGAAACTATGCTCATGTTCCATCGCCATGTGAGTTCCTCCGACACGAAGGTCACTGTGACCAACGGGAATGTCACCCTGAGCGGCGTGGCTTCCAGTGCGGCAAGCAGGGAACTCGCCTCACAGTATGCCATGGACGTTGACGGCGTCAAAACGGTGAAAAACGACATGACCGTTTCGATGGCTCCTGATAAGGACAAGCAGAGTGCGAGCGAAATCTTGGATGATGCATCCATCACCGCACAGATCAAATACGTGCTGCTGGCCCATCGCTCTACGAGCGCGCTGAAGACCACGGTCAAGACCATGGACGGCGTGGTGATCGTAAGCGGTATCGCGCAGAACGAAGCCGAAAAGGCTTTGGTCAGCAAGCTGGTCAACGACGTTCGCGGCGTGAATAAGGTGGTCAATAACATGACCGTCGAGATTCCCGCGAAATCCTCCAAATAAGCTAATCCGTGCAGTCGGCTGACGCTCAATGCGCCAGCCGACCGAACGGGTCAAACGGAAGAAAACAAAGGGGTACGATGAATACGAAAAAGACAGGTGTGATCGAGAAGGTGGAAGATAAGACCACCGACGTCATAAAAGGAGTCGGGAATGTCTTCCAGACTACCTTGGATGCCATAGCGTCAACGCTGGAGACAGCGTTCAAGGATACGGGCAAGGTGGGCATGTCGGTGGTCGATGCCGTCGCAGACGTTGTCAGAAGCACGATTCACGCGGTGGCGAAGGTGGGGACCGATCTTACCCATGCGGCCAGAGCGATCATGGTTGGAGTCCTGCGCGGGACAAAAGACACCGGCGCGGACGTTCTGGACACGATTAGCAAAACCGCCAGCAACACTATCCGCGAAACGGCCAAAGTGGGCGGCGACATCGAAGCTGCCACCACCGGGCTCATCGAGGGTGCCGTCGAAGGCGGCAAGGAAATGGGCGTCAGCGCTGAAAAGGCGGTGGCCGCCGTTACCGAGGGCGCTATGAAAGCTGCCGACAAGGCGGGATCGTCCGCTGTTGACGCGGTGCGCAAAGCCACGTCGAAGTCCGGCAAGAAGGCCTGATGCAAGTGGCCCTTGGCAAATATCAACTTTCAACTGAAACGTCAAAACACCCGAAAGGAATCACATGTTATACACAATCGCCGCAGTACTGATCATTCTTTGGCTGCTGGGTCTGGTCAGTGGCTACACGATAGGCTCGTTCATACACATCCTGCTTGTCGTTGCAATTATCGTTTTGCTCGTGGGCTTCATATCTGGCCGCAGGCGCAGAATATAAGTAGTCTGAGGGTAAAATTTCCAACGAAAGGTTCTCTATGAATGCAAAAACTATTGTTGCAATTATCCTAATCACACTAGGAGTTGTGGTGCTCGCATATTCGGGCATCAATTTTTCCACTCCGGGAGAGCCTGTCAGCTTCCTCGGGATGCATTTTGAAACCACGACCAGCCACTATATTTCGCCGGTAGTCGGCGCTCTGGCGCTGGTTGGCGGGATAGTTATGCTGCTCGTGAACCGCCGGTCGGTCTGATTCGCGGACTTCAAACGTCACAGGCGCAGATTCGATGGAAAGTGACGATTTGAGCAGGCCTTATGACAAAGGAGGCCCGGAAGCGCCGGGCCTCCTTTGCATTTTTGCCCGTGCGGTCCGTCCGTCCGGGCCGATGCAAGTCGGAGGTATGAGGCGGGAATGACTTATGAATGAAAATTGCAAGGATGTGGAGCATGGGATAGAATAAACATGTGATCCCTTGCGTGGGGCCGCTCTGTAAATTTAGGAATACATGAAAAACAAACTCTCCGACTTCCCGCTGGTCTATCTGGCGGCATTGCGGATTCATCTCGATCAAAACCCGCGTTCCGGCCCGGATTCCGCGCAGGAACTGGGAGTCCGGGCACGGAGCGACGGTCTGCACGCTCTGGACTTGGTCAAGCTCCACGAACATGCAATGGTCGCGGAAGTGTTGCCGGGCTGTCCGGCAGACGAACGCGCCAAGACTCTCAGGCGCGCCGGGATTTTTTTCGCCGCTGTGGCCGCAACCACTGGAAACGAGGATGTGGACAAGGGCGCTTCCAGCGCCCGGCTTGACAGAATCGTTGCCACGTTAAGCGGGCGCGGCGTGGATCTGGCCGACGCGAACCGGCAGTTGGGCCGCGATAATACCAAGCTCAAGGCGATGGAGAAATCGCTCAAGCAAAGCGAACTCCAACAAGCGCAGACGTTGGAAAAATCGGCGCGCATGCAGGAACAGTTGCGGCGTTTATCCCACCGCATTCTCTCGGCGCAGGAAGATGAGCGGAAGATAATCAGCCGCGAACTGCACGACGTCATCGCTCAGGCGTTGACGGGCATCAACGTACGCCTTGCATTGCTGAAAAAGGAAGCCGTGCTCAACACCAAGGGTCTTGGGCGCAACATCGCGCAGACGCAAAGGCTGGTGGCAAAATCGACGAACATCGTCCATCAGTTTGCCCGCGAATTACGTCCTTCGGTTCTGGACGATCTGGGGCTGATTCCGGCCCTGCATTCCTTCATGAAGAATTTCACCACGCGCACGGGCGTGCGGACTTATCTGACGGCGTTTGCAGATGTGGAAAAGTTGGACACGCGGAAGCGGACCGTGCTCTTCCGCGTCGCGCAGGAGGCGCTGACCAACGTGGCCCGCCATGCCCATGCCACAAGGGTGGATGTGCATATCGATCAACTTGCCGAAGGCATCCGTCTGGTAATCAGTGACGACGGAAAATCCTTCGATGTGCAGCGCGTGTTGCAGGCAAAGGGAGGCAAACACCTTGGTCTGCTCGGCATGAGGGAAAGGGTTGAAATGGTCGATGGCATCTTTCTTGCCCAGTCCGCGCCCGGCGAGGGAACCACTATCACGGCGCTTATCCGGGGCGACAGGGCTGTTCCCAGAAAAAAGCGTCCGGAGGCTGCTCCCGTAGTTGTTGCACTTTCATGAAACGCATCACAATTCTTCTGGCGGATGACCATACGATCGTGCGCGAGGGTTTCCGCAAGATGCTCGAAATGGAGCCCGATTTTGAAGTGGTCGGCGAAGTGAACGACGGGCGCAAGGCTGTCTCGGCGGCCTTGGAGCTTCGCCCCGATGTCGTTCTGATGGATATTGCGATGCCCCGACTCAACGGGCTTGAGGCCACCCGGCAATTGCTCAAGGCCCTTCCGGACACAAAGGTGCTCATCCTCTCCGCGCACAACGACGATGCCTATGTCCAGACGGCAATCGAGGCCGGAGCCATCGGATTCCTGCTCAAGCAAAGCACCTCCCTTCTGGTATGCCATGCAATCCGCAGAACTCAGGAAGGGGAGCCGATTTTCAGCCCTGATGTTTCCAGACGAAAGCAACGCCTCGAACAGATCCCCTTAAACAGCGTGCACGTGTTGAAGAAGAAAACCATCCAGCTAACGTCGCGCGAGATGGAAGTGCTCCAACTGATAGCCGAAGGCAAGGCGAACAAGGAAACCGCGGACGAACTGGGCATCAGCATCAAGACCGTGGAGAAACATCGCACCCGCCTCATGCGCAAGCTCGACATTCACGACACGGCCAGCCTCACCCGCTACGCGATCGCGGCAGGCATCATCGAAAGCAGCGTCCAGATGACCATCATTTAGTCCTGAAGGAACGACCTGTGACAGCCCGGCGGTGGAGCGAAGCGGTACCCCGGGAAACGACAGGCAAATAATTTTCAAGCCCTGCAAGGGCTATAGCGATTGCCAAAAGTCGGCCAATTTGAAGCCGCAGGACGAACGCACGCCGCGCGGACGGCTCGGAGAGCCGTCCCTACCCCTAAGACGTTGATGCGCAATCTGTTGGTAGGGACGCCCCGGTTCCTCGCTGTTTGGTGTGGGTCAAATGGAAGTAATCAGGTCCAAGGAAACATGCGTTTCCTTGGACCAATGCAAGGGTGGCGGACTTTCGTCAGGGCGTTCGTCAACTCCGTCAATATCGAAC
>JBAZHO010000146.1:0-5695 GCA_041652375.1 Opitutales bacterium
GGGATCTTGGCAACAGCTTCCTGAGGCGTGAAGGCAAGATCTGGACAAAGACCTTCTGAGGCGCGCGGCGACATACCGCGAGCCGGGAAAGCGCAGAAACGGACAGCACGGCGCGAAACTGGCGGCCTCTACACGGCGATTTTCACGTCGCGTTCCTGCCGCAGACGGATCGTGCCCGCCAGACCGCTTTCGCCAAGCATGACGGCGCGGGCGTTGCGCGTGGCCGTGGCCTGCGCGCTCATGTGCGCGAAGAGCATCTTCTGGAGCAGGGCCATCTCCCCCACCCGCTTGCCCTCTTCCATGAAAAGTGAAATCAGGCGATGCCTCTTCGCATTCCCGCCCAGCCTGCTTGTCTGGCTCCATTGCGCGATTAGGGGCGGCAACTCTTCGCTTGCCAGAGACATGGCCTCCGCCTCCTTACCCCTGTGATACAAGGAACAGGCGCGCCTGAAGGATTCCGCAACGCGCTCCCACTCCTGGTCGTCCAACGCCATCGTTTCCGAGATATCTTTCTTCGTCTTCATCTTGAGCAGTGTTAAGCACAAGCCGCGCCTGATCTCATATATTGCTCTCGCGCAGCCGTTTAAGCTTGCCAATCCGCAGCCCGCCCCGCTGGCATGGAAGAATATTCCGCCTTTAACTTCCGGCCCGGCGGTGTTATAGGATTCGGGCATGAACGAGACGCTCAAAGGCAAAGTCATCGCGCTGGGTATCACCGGCTCCATAGCGGCCTACAAGGCTGCGGACATCTGCGGCGCGCTGGTCCGGCTTGGGGCGGACGTGCACGTGATAATGACGCAGTCCGCCGCCCGCTTCATCACCCCGCTGACTATGCGCACCCTTAGCCGCAACACCGTGGCCGCCGACATGTGGGACGACACGGGCTGGAAGCCCGGCCACATCGACATCGCGGACGCGGCGGACCTGCTGCTCGTGGCCCCGGCGACGGCACACATCATAGCGGAGTTCGCCCAAGGACTCGCCCCGGACATTCTGACCTGCGCCTACCTCGCCACCCGCGCCCCGACGCTCATCGCCCCGGCGATGAACGGCAAGATGCTGGACCACCCGGCCACGCAGGCGAACATCGCCCTGCTAAGGGGGCGCGGCGTCCACTTTGTCGATACTGCGGAAGGGATGCTTGCCTGCGGCTACGAAGGACGCGGCAGGCTTGCCCCGGTGGAAACGATAGTCGAAGCGGTCGAAAAGCTGCTGGCGGGATAGACGCAACCGCGAAAAGCTTCGCCACTAGCGGCCCTTGCGGTAACGGCTGTCGATATAGGGAATCACGTCCTCGATGTAGCAGCCGCGCCACTTGTCTGTTACAGTAGTGTTCGCGCCGGAGCGATGAGCGGAACTGCTGACTTCATCGTGCGGAATCGATGACCGGGGCATTGTTCCAAGCAAAACAGGCTTGCCGACAGGGAGGCAAACCCACAGTTGAAATACACAGCACGTTCCGATTATACTGCAACTTATATCGACATTGCCGTTTCTTCACGAAAAGATCGACCCGTCTCCCCCACCAGTTAACGAACCCGAAGATGAACTCGCGTATCAAGGCATGTGCACTGGCAGTCTTTGCACTAATCGCAGTAGTCGGATGCTCAAAGAAGACCGATGACAAACCGGCGGATCAAGTTGTAGCCACGAAACAGGCCGCATCCGCAAGCCAGACGCAGAAAGCGCCGCAGACGCCCGCCGCAGTCCTGCAGACCGAGGAAGTGAACGACTATCCAAGGCTGGAGCACTACCCCAGCCCGATATATCCCAAGCTGTTGCAGGACAAAGCCATCGAGGGCGAGGTCCGCATGACGATGCGCGTCGCCACGGACGGCAGGCCGGAAGACGTCAAGGTGGTATCCAGCACGAACATCGAATTCGAAAACTCCCTGCTCGCATCCATGTCGGGGTGGCAGTTCAAGCCCGCCCACAAGGACGGACTCCCGGTGGCCCGCACCGTCAGCATAGCGATTCCTTATGTCATCAACAACCGCGCGAGCGGTCTTCCCGTCTATGACAACGGGCAGCCCGAACTCTGGGGCCTTGTGCGTCCGCCGCACCCGGGGCACGGCCCGGCCAGCGCCATTGTCAGGATCGGCGTGTCCAAGGTGTCCCTTATCACGAGCATCTCCATCGTCAGTTCCAGCGGCCAGATAGACCCGGAATCCATCATCAACGCGGTCACTCAGTGGGCCTTTTTCCCGTCCAGAAGCGAGTCCGGTTCAGGACTGCCGAACATGGTGCTGGCGCAGATCAACTTCACCAGTTCCGGCAACGTGCTGGTGCAATATCCATTTCCCGCCCCGGAACCGGCCCCGCCGCCAGCAGCAACAAAGTGAGACCCGGCTCGGACATTCAAGGCACGAAGGTTCTCGTCGTCGATGATGACGAGATCATTCTTATCGCGCTGTCCGAAACCCTGCGGCACGAGGGCTACGCGCCCACCACGACGCAGTCCCCCCGCGAGGCCATCCAGCTTCTCAAGGCGAACATTTTCTCGGTCATAATCTCGGACCAGCGCATGGCGGAGATGACGGGGCTGGAATTGCTTCAGGAGGCTGCCCGCATACAGCCCAACGCTTCGCGCATCCTCATCACCGGGGTGCTGACGCTCAAGACGATTATCGACGCCATCAACTCCGGCGAGATATTCCGCTTCATAGCCAAGCCTTGGCTGCGGGAGGAGCTTCTGGCCACGATCCGCAACGCCACCCAGAGGCACGACCTGCTGGAGAGCAACCGCAAGCTTCAGGAAAACACCCTTCGCCTCAACGAACAACTGGCCGAGACCAACGCCCAGCTTCAGCAGAAGATCCGCGAGCTGACGGAACAGAAAGAAGAGTTGGCGCGCACGCACGGCCAGCTTCGCCGCAACTTCGAGCATTCGCTGGACCTTGTGCAGCGCATCGTGACGGTTTACCACCCCAGCCTCGGGGAGGAAACGCGCGAGGTCATAGAGCTGTGCGAGCGCATGATAGACTTCGGCGACATGGACGAGAGCAGGGCGCACGTGCTGCGCGTGGCGGCGCGCCTGCACAACATCGGCCTGATAGGCATCCCGAGGGACATACTGGACCTCGCGCGCAAGCAGCCCGAAAGCTTGGACGGGCAGCAGCGGAGCATCTTCGAGGGCAACGCAGCCTACGGACAAATGCTGGCCAATTACGTTGACCCGTCAGAGGAAGTCGGCGCGACGATACGCGCCTGCCACGAGCACTGGGACGGCACCGGCTATCCCGACAAGCTCAAGGGCGAGGCCATTCCCCGCCCCGCCCGCCTGCTGGCGATCGCCGTGTGGTACGTGGAATCCCCCCTTGACCGGGACGACCGCATAGACGAAATACTGCACCAGAGCGGAACGGCTTTCTCGCACGAAGCGGTGCGACTCTTTCTCAAGGCAGCCAGAACCATGCAGACTCCGCGCAGGATCAAGCATGTGCTGACGGACGAGCTTAAGTCCGGCATGATACTGGCCAAGGGCCTTTACAGCCCGTCCGGTATGCTGCTGCTGCCGGAAGGACACCAACTGACCGACGATTCACTGGCGCGCATCAGGCAGAACAGGCCCGACGCGGACATAAGCGGCAACCTGCTCGTTTACTCCTGAGTCCGCCCAAAGATTGCGCGCCGAGCGACGCCCCCACTCCGAAGGACACCCCACATGAAAAGAACAGCTCCCATCATCATACTGGCTGGCGCTCTGATGCTGACCACAAGCTCCCTGAAAGCCTTCGATACGCCAAGCCCGATCAGCATCAGCGACAGCGACTACACCGAGCCTTACTGTTACACCGGCCTGACTTACACAAGTGACGAAAACTACATATACGTAGGCTCGGGATATCAGATCAACGAGAAGGCCATTGTCACCGCCACGCACGTCATATTCGACGATATACACTTGACATGGAAATCCGGGATCCGCTTCGACCGGGCGTTCAACGATAACCTTGCCTTCGTCTCTGGCACCCAGATGACCGGCTCGATGCACATCGCGTCATACAGTCAGGCCCTCGCCGCCGACAACGAGGAAGACGCATTCAACGAAGACATCGCCATCGTATATACCACCAACCTGATCAATCCCCGACACGGCTCATACACTATCAAGCGCTACGGCGAACCTTCTCTGGCCGCGGAACGATGGAACGCGATGCTGCTGGGTTATCCCGTAGCCCAGTATTCGGAAAATGATTCGAGAATCGGACTGATGCACCGGACGGGGCCTGCGCACTGGATCATCACCGCGACGCCATACTCGGACACGACCCCTACCACCGACCATTACGGCGTCCGCTACGCGGAATACCTCTGCGAAGACATGATCGTTTACGGCGGCAACAGCGGCGGACCGCTTCTGGTTTACGACGAGAGCGACGGAAGATACACGTTCGTGGGCTATGTGACAGCCAGCTACAGCTCGAATTTGGGGCAATCCTCTCTTTTCAGAATTATCGACCAAACCGCGCAAGACCTCATCGAAGCCGCCCTCGCCGCCTCTTCCAGCAGCAACAGACTTTCTCCGCCCACGATCAGCGCCGTCGGCACAAGCAACGGCATCACCCTGACATGGGTCAATCAAGGCATGGGGCAGACCGGCTGGGACATCCGCCGCAACAACGGCTTGGGATGGATACAGATCGCCAGCGCGGCTGCGAACGCCCTCACTTACACGGACAGCGGGGCGGAGCCGGGCATCACATACAATTACCGCATCAGATCCGTCAAGGACCTTGGAACCGACTTTGTCAACCGCGGCCCTTGGAGCGCCACGGCGGCGGCCACAGTAACGGGCGTCAACGAAAATCTGGCCGCCGGTGCGCACGCGCGCTACCTGTCCATGATAAGCGGCGGCGACGCGCCTTTTGTGAGTTCGCGCGACTTCGACGAGTTGTTCAGCGGGAAAATCCTCAACAGCGGGAATAGCTGGTTGGAAACCAGAGTCATCGGACCGGGCACGCTCACTTTCATATGGTCCGCCAGTTGCGAAATGCCTGAATCGGGCCACAGGACCGATGCCATCACCCTCAAACTGGACGGTACCGAACAAAGATACATAGGCGGAACCACCGGCGAAAACTCCGTGACGCAGAACATCGGTTCCGGCAGTCACACTGTTCGCTGGACCTACACCAAGGATGCCTACAACAAGGACGGGCTGGACAAAGCCACCGTCAAGGACCTCAGCTTCTACTACAGCGGCAGCGCTGAAGCATTCCCCGGCGGCGTGGCGACGAGCGGAAACTGGCGCTCGTCCTCCCTGCTGGGCACGTACTACAACTTCGGCAACCGTTGGATATTCGCCGCGAACGGCATGGGATACATATACGTGTATCCGCAAAGCAGCCAGGGCGACTGGACCGCTAATCACGGCCTGTGGACGTATATGAACGACCCCGCCTTCGGCTGGTGCTGGGCTGGCATGGACGACTGGCCCTGGATGTGGAGCGCGTCCAAAGGCTGGATATACTTCATGGAAAACGGCTGGTTCTGGGTGGCGGGCGCGAACCGCTACGAACAGATCAACACGGGCGCAATCGCCTACGTGGAGTAGGTCTCTGTTCCCGTTGTTCAGACCTGCCCTACAGGCCCGGCTCTGACATGCGGTTGACAAAACGGCGCAGGTGTTCGACGGCCTGTGCCCGGACCTGACAGATGCGCGCCTCCGAAAGACCCATCAGTTCGCCGATTT
>JBAZHO010000147.1:0-5679 GCA_041652375.1 Opitutales bacterium
CGACATAGAGGGAGTGCAGATCGGCGCCATCCTCGAATACCGGGGCAACTCCGTGAAAGGCAGCTTCCGCGCCAAAGACCCCGCCATGCGAGTGGACCAGCTCGCGGCCCGCTTCGGCGGCGGCGGGCATGCCTGCGCCGCGGGCTTCAACTCCGAAATGACGCCGGAAGCGTTCTATCCGGCCATGATGGACGCCCTGCGCGAAGTGTTCCAGCCGCGCGATCAGGCTGCGTCCGCCAAAGTCCAAACAGATTCACTTTAGTCAGACAACACCGACCATAACGATGTCTCAGTCCGAACAACCAGTATTCGAAGGCATTCTGCTAATCGATAAACCCAAGGGTATCACCAGTCACGATATCGTGGACCGCGTGCGGCGCAAACTGCACATCAAGCGCGTCGGCCACGCGGGGACGCTAGACCCGATGGCGACCGGACTGGTCATCATACTGGTCGGCAAGGCCACCAAGGCGTCCCAGTATCTGATGGGCATGGACAAGACCTACGAGGGAACCATCCTTCTGGGCAAGAACACCAACACGCACGACGCCGACGGCACGATCACGCAGGAACGCCCCGTGCCGGAGCTTGCGGAGGCGCAGATCTTGGAGGTTCTGAAGTCTTTCGAGGGCGACCAGTACCAGACCCCTCCCATGTTCTCCGCCAAGAAAATCGACGGCGTGCCGCTATACAAACTGGCCCGCAAGGGGCAGGAAGTGGAGCGGGAAGCGCGCCTGATCCACATCTACGGCTTCGAACTGGACGAGTGGCACGCCCCGGACAAGATCGACTTCACCGTGGCCTGCACCAAGGGAACCTACGTGCGCACGCTGGCCCACGAAATCGGGGAAAAACTTGGCTGCGGAGCACACCTTATCTCGCTCAACAGGACTGACATTGAAAAGTTCAAGATCGAGGACTCCGTGCGGCTGGAAGACTTTGAGAAGATGGAGACGCAGGACATCCAGCGAATCCTGATCCCCCAGTACCGGGCGATACCGAGCAACGTGCTCAAGTAGGCATCGGAGCTTTGCATGTAATTATGGCGTTTTTCACATGTCCGCCCTAATGCCTGAAGACGAATTTTTAACCGCAAATCAACGCGGAAGTTTGCGAATAATTAAGAAACGATAACTTATGTTCTAATGTACGCGATAATTAGCATTTAACTGCGATTCCTTCATCCGGGTTTTCCTGTGGAACTCGGTATGACTGTGCTACGCAACGATTTTTTTACAAATTCAAGACCTGACTGTGCTTGATTATTTTCTGTGCAAACATATACTGCATAAGATTAACTAATGACTTGGCTGCTCGTAATAGCTGTTTCGATGATAGTAATCGGATGCGCGTTCTCGATTCTTCGAGATCCACAAATTGTCGATTACTGCAGGACCATTGTTGAGGATGGCAGGAAGGATACATACGCCAGAAATGTCATGGCCTTGTACACTTCAGGCCTCTGCATGGCCTGCGCCGGCCTGTGCATGCTTGTCGTTGCGACGATTATCATGGTACTTCAGTAGGCGCGTCCGCACGCCGTCGGCCTGCCGGAGCAGGGAAAGTTTTCCTCTTTCCCCGTGCGTCAGCCGTTCCATGAGGTCTTGACATGTGCGCCGCGCTGGGCAAAGTAACGAGCTTCCCGACGCATGCCGGAGGCGACATCCGCCAAGGCAGCGTCTGATGATCTTTCTTGAGGGGCAGTAGCTTAGCTGGAATAGCGCCACGTTCGCAACGTGGAGGTCGGCGGTTCGAATCCGCTCTGCTCCACCAGAAAGCGCCCGGCTGCGCAGGCCAACCCGACTTTTTAAGGAAGAACCGGCTTTACGCCGTTGGCGGCGTTTGCGAAGCGGACCTTGATGTTCTTGCCGAACAGAATCCGGAGGCTTTCCGCGATGTCGCCGTTAAGCGTGAGGTTCAGGTCCACCGGTATGCCGTCCTTGTCCACGGAATCGCCGACAAGATGTATCACGATGGGGGCGTTCTGGTCCGCCTTGATTTCAAGAGTGAACTGCTTCACGCTCATGTTGCGCAAGGTCTTCTCGCTGCGGGTGCGGACCATGTCGTTCATCTGGCCCATGCTCTGGACGAGCTTTTCCGCATCCTCATAGGCCAGATGCGCGGGCATGGACGGGTTCATGGTGATGCTTCCGGGGTAGATCACCAGTTCGCCATCCTCCCACATCAGGCTGAGTATGCCGTCCAAGCGGCCCTCCACGCTGCCCTTGAACTGCGGGAAAAGAGCCAGCAGTTGCGCGGCGGATACTTTCTCCAGCTTCAGCGAGAAGGCGTAAGCGCCACGTTCGGTCATGTTGAAGTTTGTCAACGCGATGGTGCCGCCGAAGAATGCGCCCTTGGCATCCTTGAAGGTCAGACCTTTTCCGGGCTCGAAAACGAAGGATAGGGACGCGTTGCTCACCTGCAACGAACCCAAGGCGGCCTTGGACATGCTCAGAGGCCCGTCGCTGGCCACTCGGCGAGCGTCGGGGCCGAAGTCCGTCAGCACGGTTCCTTTCAGGCCCTCGATCTTGAGGCTGGATTTCGAAAAACTGATGTCCCCTGAATCGATCACGGTTTTCAGGGCGCAGTCAAACGCCTTGAGCGGATCGCCGAGGCTTGCGGCCAGCATCCGGCGCAGAGAGGACTGAACCCATCCATCCGCGACCAGCCTGCCGGTGAAGTGCATGGAGGCCAGACCCAGCGAAGAGACTTCCGCAGGTCGCACAAGCCCAGCCCTGAAAAGCACGTCCCCATCACTGGATAAGACGGTGGTGCATGTCATGTCCACCTTGCCGGTCCTGACTGAAAAACCGGAGGCCGACTGGGCTACGGAGATCGAATCGCTCTTGAGGCCCATGCTGGAATCCAAGGCCCACAAGCCCTTGCCGCCGTTCGGGCGCAGGATTACGGAAATATCCGCCATGCCCTGCATTCTGGGCTTGATCGACAAGGCCGCGCCAAGCTGCTCCAAGTCCATGCCGTTGCAGGTCATCTCCATTGAAGCAGTCGGGGTGAAGTTGCCGTCCGCGCCGAACTCGCCGTTTATGGCGCCGGAAATCATGCGTCCGCCGAACAAACTGGCCGTCATCGACCCCATGCTTGCCTGACCGGGCGAAGAAAGATGGCAGGGCCAAAGCTGGACGTCAGAAAGGGAAAACGCGCCAAGCTTCACCACGGCGGCCTTCAACCCTTCCGGCAGCTCCATCGCAAAGCCGTCGCTAAGGCTGGAGAAGCGCGCGTTGCGCACGCGGATGCCCGATATTTCAAGCTGGGAACCGGCCACCGGAAGCCTGATGAAGGCATCGTCGGCGCTGATCCTGCCCGAAGCGGAGAAGCCGCCCGGCGTCAGGCCGCCTGCGGACAGAAATACGTCCGCATCCATCGGGCCGCCAAGCTGAAGGCCCTCGATGGAGGCAGGCAGCCAGCCCTGCGGGAAGGCGACATCTTCTATGTCGCTGCGCGGCAGGCCTATGTCCACAAACACGCCGTCGAGCGTCGAGGGGGACGACACGGAAACAAGCAGTTCGACCGGGAACCATGCGGGCTTGATTGAGCCGCGCATGGAAAAGTCCCCGCCCTCCTCCGGCATGTAGGCCGTGCCCTTGACGTAGTCCAAAATCATGCTGCCCGAAGCGCTGGTCAGAGGAACCGAAGCCGCCTGTATGTTCACGGTATCGGTGTCCGTGGCGGAAAGTGAGGGGTGGAAAGGCCCGGCGGAGAACGCGCCTGTCTTGATGAAAATGTCTCCCTCTGCGGCAGCCTTGGTCAGCCCGGACGCGTCTCCGGTCACGCCGGCGCGCATGTCCTCTGCGGCAATCACGAGAGGGCCTTTTTCGTACTGAAGCCAAGGCTGGGATACCACGCCGACCCACTTGCCGGGCTTTCCTGCATTCTGATCCAAAAGGAGTTGGAACACCAGCGGAGCGGCCTCCAGCGCCACATCGTCCGGCAGACTGACGCCGAGGTATTTCCCGCAGGCCAGAACCCATCCGAACAGGTCCACGCTGCCTTCGGCGTTGATGCTGTCGCTGCCGCCCTGCCCTTCCACGGATAGCAGGATCTGGTCCCCGTTGTCGCCCGTCGCGCTGAACGTGGCGGAGCGCACCCCCTTGGAGGGCTGGCGCACAAGGGCGTCCATATTCATTATTCTCGTCTGCCCGCCGATCTTGAAGCTGATCTGCCCGTCGCGCACAAGAAGGCTGCGGGCGGGGATGGCGTCGAGCGCCGAGGGAATCATGAAGGGTATCTGCGCGGCATGAAAGCCCCCCTTGGAAGGCGCGGAAAACAGGGCGTCAAGATCCGCATCGACTCTGGCTCCATCGACAGTCAATGAGTCCATACGCCCGGAAATGAGCAGGTCCGAAGGGAAGTAGCTGGTCTCCAGCATGGCGTCCGTCAGCGACACATTGTCGTAATCGAAGGAAACGCCCTTCACGCAGGCGTAGAACGGCCCGACGCTGTCCACCTTCAGGGCAGGGTTGGCCAGCCCGGCATCACCCATTCTGCATACGAGGACCGATGAGACAAAAGTCGGGACCAGCAACAGGCAGGCCAGAAGGGCGATCACAAACAAGATCGCGCATGCCGTAATCCATCTGATGGACTTTTTCGTGGGAGGGGTAGTAATCTCGGGAGAACTCATCTTGCCATCCTGACTGATAGGGGTCTTGGTAACGAACTACTTGGCTGTTCCTGAATCCTGTGTTTCGGGCTTCTGATTGAGCCACCTTTGCGGCGGATCGAAGAAACAGGGCAGCAATCCGATGTTCATCTGCACATCCGTGATCTCGATCGCGGTGCCGAAGCTGCCGTCGGGCATGATTTCGCGCTGCACGCCGGGGAACCATATTCCGTCATACTTGGCGGGCTTCTCCACCAGAAAAGTGGAAACTCTACCGTCCGGCGAAGTCGCCTCCACGCGCACTTCGCACAGGGTCGTGGTGTCCAGCCAGAAGTCCCGGATGGTTCCGTCGGCATAGGACGCCCTGACGCGGTAGCACTCGTCGCGCCCGACTCGTTCCAAGGGCAGCATTTCCAGCGTGGCACCGCATGCTTCGGGGTCCACAAGGACCCACTCGAACACATCCTGAGGCCTGCCCGGGAGATACGAAAAACGCTCCCTGCCGTCGAAATTCTGGAAAAGCTCCCACGAATGTTGCCCGTTGTAACCCTTGCGCACCACGGTTCCATTCGGACCGTACCATATGCTGCGCATGTAAAACGGCTGTTCCTTGATATAAATCAGCTTGCCCGTGCCGCCGTCGCGCATGGTCATAACGGCCTCGATACGCAAGCTGCGCACGTTTTTCAGATGTTCGCGCCCGCCGTTGGCCTCGCAATAACGGTTCAGCAAATCATCCTGCGTCACGGCCAGAGCGCGGGTCTCCGCAGGCGCGTCCTGCGCCGGAAGGGGGCGCGCGGCGAAACACAGAAGCAATGGCAGAAAAACAAGCGATAAAGTGCGTCTCATCGGGAATGCTATTGTAATAAAGCATGGAGGCCACGCAACGCATAAAGATTCAATTTGTTAAAAGCTTGTCAGACGGGCTTGCGGACACGAGACAACATTTTCTTCATCCGGGATGGAACCTCCGCCCGGCCAGGACACACAGAACGATTTGACTCACGACGATCGTCCGAAATATGTCTCCATGCACGCAAGGATGCGCTCCCTCATTT
>JBAZHO010000148.1:0-5639 GCA_041652375.1 Opitutales bacterium
AAAAGTAGCAAAAAACATCCTGCGGCAAGGTCAATTGCCACAGGGTGCATATAGGCAAACACAAGGGACCAGTCGCTCCGTTCAGGCATCGGCCAGACCGCGCCGCACAAGCAGCGTCACCCCGCAACGGGTGGCATCTTGAAATGCGCATCGGGCAAAGCCGGGGACAGGAGCTGCTGGTGCCTTAGCGGACGCCTCGGAGAGGCGTCCCTACCAACAGATTGCGCATCAACGCCTTAGGGGGTAGGGACGGCTCTCCGAGCCGTCCGCGAGGCATGCATTCGTCCTGCGGCTTCAAATTGGCCGACTTTTGGCAACCGCTATATCATGTGCGAAAGGCCCGCTTCGATCAAAGTCAGAGAACTTTTCTCACGCCCGGAATCTTCACCAGCAGCCAGCTAAGGGCGAAGGAGCAGGCCGTTGCCGTCAGACCGACGGCGAGCCACTTGAGCATCGGCGTGGCCGCCCAGTGCCTTGCCAGAACGCTCAGGCCCACGAGAACGGGAGCGTGGAGGAAGAACGCCGCATAGGAACTGCGGACCAGAGCCGCCATAAAGGGGTTCGTGCCCGACAGATAGCGGCGCGACAGATACAGCATGCCGAGGATTATGCCCCACGCGGCGAATGGCTCCCACATCGCGTATCTGAACGCAAACACGTTCAAACCACCACTGAATAGAGATCCGTCCGGGCAGTTGCGCCCAAGAAACGGAAGCCAGCCTATCATGAGGACGGACACAATGGCCCAGGGCAGCATGTGACGCAGATCCACGCGCTCCAGCCAGCGCGAACGTGCGGCGCGGCAGCCCACAAAAAACAGGACGACATACGAGGCGAAGTAACCGAGCTGCATGCCCGATACGTTCTGCCCGACGTGAAAATAGTACCGAATTGCGAACGCAAGAGCACCGGTTCCGAGCGCCGCCACAAACAGCACGAGGTGCGAAGGCAGCGGCGAATCGTCATGTTTGGCGCTCGATGAACGGAGGAACTTCGTCCAAGCCACATAAATCAGCGAAAAAATCAACAATGCCTGAACAAACCACATCGGGCCGCACTCGTAATGATGCATGATCCAAATCCAGTAAAAACCGTCGAAAATCGTGCCGCCATCCACAGTCAAACGCGCCAGACTGATTGTAAGCGGGGCAAGGATCAGAGCAAATGCCATCAAAGGAACACCGAGACGTATGAACCTGTCTTTCAGAAATAATCCCGCCCCCTTCCTCATCAGCGACGGAGGCGTGAAATAACCGGCGATAAGGAAAAAGAAACCCATGAAATATGCCTGATTTGTGGTAAGTACCAGCGAATAAACCTGCCGTGTCACAGGCGAAAGGGTCCCGTGCGAAACCTCCTTGTAGAACCAGCCTCCGTCCGCACCGTAAGTAATGGCGCTGTGATGCATGACGACAAGTGCCGTCAGAAACACACGAATGTGGTCGAGATACGCCTGCCGTGACGGCGTGGAGGGAGTGGGAACAGTCGTTTTTGCGACCGCGTTACTTATTGGATTTGAATGCATATAGGTTAATTAAGATCACGCAATAATGCAGCATCCGTGCCACCCGAATGATCATATTCGCATATAGTTGCATATCAATACATTAAGCATATTTCAAATATAATTTAACGGACAAATAGGCGAATTGCGCCTTAGCAACGGGCCATAATGGTTAAATTAACCATGAGAAATAAGACGACCCGTCACGAGCACCCCTCATCCCAGAATAATCTTTATCGGAGATAACAAACCCGATATACATAACTTTCTTTATGATAGACACTACGCAGCAGAACTGGCGGACGATGGACGCGAACGAGGCCGTGGCCTCCGTTGCATACAGGATGAGCGAGCTTGTCGCCATCTACCCCATCACGCCGTCGTCCCCGATGGCCGAGCACTGCGACGAGTGGGCCAGCAAGGGCAAGCTGAACCTGTTCGGCGGAGTGCCGGAAATCGTGGAGATGCAGAGCGAGGCCGGAGTGGCCGGGACGGTGCATGGCTCCGCAATGGGCGGCGTGCTGACGACCACTTTCACGGCGTCGCAGGGCCTGCTGCTGATGATCCCGGACCTCTACAAGATCGCGGGAGAGCTGACGCCCTTCGTCCTGCACGTTGCCGCGCGCGCTCTGGCCACGCACGCGCTGTCCATATTCGGGGAACATTCCGACGTGATGGCCTGCCGCGCCTGCGGGCTGGCGATGCTGGCCTCGACGAACGGCCAGGAGGCGCAGGACATGGCCGCCATAGCACACGCCGCCACCTTGCGCACCCGCGTGCCGTTCCTGCATTTCTTCGACGGCTTCCGCACCTCGCACGAAATCGGCAAGCTCCAGACTCTGGACGACGGAATCCTCAACGCGCTGCTCGACGAGACCGCGCTGGCGGAATTCCGCATGCGCGGCCTCACGCCCGACAACCCGACTTTGCGCGGCACGGCACAGAACCCGGACACTTTCTTTCAGGGCCGCGAAGCCTCCAACGTCTATTACGCTCGCTGCATCGACGTTATCGAGCGCCTCTTCGAACGCTTCGCCGAACTGACAGGCCGTCGCTACAACGCCTTTGAATACGCCGGTCACCCGGAGGCGGAGGACGTGCTCGTGATAATGGGTTCCGGCGCGGAAACAGCAGCCGAAACCGCCGCGTTTCTGGCTGCCGGGGGCCGCAAGGCAGGCGTAATCACCGTGCGCGTCTATCGCCCCTTCGACACCCGCCGCTTCCTCGAAGCCCTGCCCGCCTCCACCCGGCGCATCGCCGTGCTTGACCGAACGAAGGAACCCGGCTCCGCAGGCGAACCCCTTTACATGGACGTTGTGATGGCCCTGAGCCGCGCCCCGGAACGCGGCATCCGCGCCGTCGGCGGTCGCTACGGGCTGGGGTCCAAGGAGTTCGACCCCGGCATGGTCAAGGCGGTGTTCGACATGCTCGAAAGCGGCACGCTGAAGGAGTCCTTCACCATCGGCATACTCGACGACATCACGGGCCTGTCCCTGCCTTGGAACCCGGCCTTCCGCCTGCCCATGCCGGGCGTGCGCGCCGCGCTGTTCTTCGGCCTCGGGTCCGACGGCACCGTGGGCGCGAACAAGAACACCATCAAGATCATCGGCGAGGAAACACCCCTCTTCGCGCAAGGCTACTTTGTCTATGACTCCAAGAAGTCCGGCGGGCTGACGGTGTCGCACCTTCGCTTCGGCCCGAATCCCATCCACGCGCCCTACCTCATCAGGAGCGCGGACTTCATAGGCTGTCACCAGCCCGGCTTCCTGCGCAAATACCCGGACATTTTCGACGCCGCATCGCCCGGAGCCGTCCTGCTGGTCAACTTCCCCGGCGACGACGCCGACCTCTGGTCCCGCCTGTCCGCTCATACGCGCGAGCTTATACGCGAACGCGGCTGCCGCCTCTACCGCATCGACGCCGCCCGCGTCGCGCGAGAGAACGGCATGGGGCGGCATATCAACGCCGTAATGCAGGCCGCATTCTTCGCCGTGAGCGGAATCCTGCCCGTCGAGGAGGCGCTTGAACGCATTCAGGACGCCATACGCAAGACCTACGCGAACAAGGGGCCGGAAGTCGTGCGCAAGAACTGCGAGGCCGCGCTTGCCGCATCCGCCGCGCTGGCGCAGGTTGTGATCCCGGCCAGTGACGATGGCATCCCCGCCCCCCTGCCCGAAGTCCGCCGCACGAGCACGGATCACTTCGTCGAGAGCGTCACGATTCCCCTCATCGAAGGCCGGGGTGACGAGCTGCCCGTCTCCGCCTTCCCGGTGGACGGCACATGGCCCACGGGAACGTCGCGCTATGAAAAACGCGCCATCGCGGAGTTCATACCGGAGTGGAACCCCGACGCCTGCACCCAGTGCAACCAGTGCGCACAGGTCTGCCCGCACGCCGCCATCCGCCCCACTTTCGCAACAGAGGCCGCTCTTGCCGACGCGCCCGACGGCTTCAAGAACATCCAGTTCAAGGGACCGGGTTCCCAACCCGGCGAACGCTACATCCTGCAGGTTTCCCCGGCGGACTGCACGGGCTGCCGCCTCTGCGTGGCCGCCTGCCCGCGCGGCGACGTGCCCGAGGGCAAGCCCTGCGCCCTGTCGATGAAGCCCCTCGACGACGAGCGCATGGTGCGCGAAAGCGCGGGCTGGAACTTCTTTGAAAAGCTCACCCAGCCGTCGAAAAGCCGCCTCGCGCCCGTGCCGCGCACTCTGGCGATGCGCCAGCCGCTCTTCGAGTTCTCCGGGGCCTGCTCCGGCTGCGGCCAGACATCGTACATCCGCACGCTGACTCAGCTTTTCGGGGACCGTCTGATCATTTCCAACGCCACGGGTTGTTCCTCCATCTACGGCGGCAACCTGCCCACCACGCCCTACACCAAGGACGACGCAGGGCGCGGCCCGGCGTGGGCGAACTCCCTCTTCGAGGACAACGCAGAGTTCGGCTACGGACTCATGCTTTCGACGCTGCGCAGGCGGGATTCCGCCCGGCGCAACCTTGCCAAGCTCTCGCCCGTGCTGCCAGCGGAACTGGTAGCGTCGCTTCTGGACGCCTCGCAGGAAAGCGATGCGGACATCGACCGCGCGCGGCGCGAAGTCGAGGACCTGCGGGCGCTGCTGCTTGCGATGCCGTCCGCTCCTGATACCCGCACGCTGCTTCTGGACGCGGACTACCTCGTGCGCAAGACCACGTGGATCGTCGGCGGAGACGGATGGGCCTACGACATCGGCTACGGCGGGCTGGACCACGTTCTGGCATCGGGGCGCAACATCAACATCCTCGTGCTCGACACGGAAGTGTATTCCAACACCGGCGGCCAGCAAAGCAAGTCCACGCCCATCGGTGCCAGCGCCCGCTTCGCCAGCGCGGGCAAATCCATAGGCAAGAAGGACCTGCCCGGCATGGCCATGAACTACCCGCACGTCTATGTGGCGCAGATCGCCGTCGGCGCGAATCCGCGTCAGGCGGTGGAGGCGCTGCGCGAGGCGGAAAGTTACGACGGCCCCTCGATCGTCATCGCCTACGCGGCCTGTCAGGAGCACGGAGTGGACCTTTCCACGGGGCTGGACCGGCAGAAACTGGCCGTCAAGACCGGCTACTGGAACCTCTTCCGCCGCGACCCCCGCCGCGACGGCAGCGAGGAACCGCTTCTTAAACTCGACAGTGCCGAACCCACGCAGCCGGTTCTGGACTTCATGCGCGGCGAGAACCGCTTCCGCACGATCCTGAACTCCGACAGCGAACGCGCGCACCTGATCATGGCCGACCCGCAGGCGTTCGTGGACAAACGCTACGCCCGCCTGTCTGCCATGACAGCCACGCGCGCCAGCCGCCGCGTTCGCTGATGTCCTTGGCGGTATCTGCCGCGTGGGCCTCGCACACGAAGCCCTTCACCGCGCTGCCGTCGTCCAGTTCCACCGTGCCTATGGCCAGCGGCGGGCTTATCTTTTGCATGAAGTCCCCGAACCGCGCCACGGGCAGTTCCCAGACTTCCAGATCGAAGGCCGCCCCGCCCTGCCCCACCCTGACCATGCCCGGACGCTTCGGCAGACTGCCGGCAGGCGGCAGTTCGTACATCCTATACACCGGGGCGCTGCGGGCCTCGCTTATGAAGCGTCCGCCAAGTTCTTCGAGTTGG
>JBAZHO010000149.1:0-5627 GCA_041652375.1 Opitutales bacterium
CGGACCGCACGTCGGTGCTGGTGTTCGACGAGGTGGACGCGAACGTCGGCGGCGAGGCCGCGGTGGAAGTCGGCAAAGAGCTTGCCGGGCTTGGCGCGAGGCATCAGGTGTTCGCGGTGACGCATCTGCCGCAGGTAGCCGCGCTGGCGGACTCGCATTTCCTCGTGCAGAAGACCCAAGCCGAGGACGACACGCAAGTGACGATCAGCCCCCTGCACGACGAACGCGAGCGGCGAGTGAGCGAACTGGCCAGAATGCTAGGCGACCGCCATTCCAAACAAGCCGTGGACCACGCGGAGTCCCTCCTGCGGCAGGGGGGGCAGGGGGATAACCCCTGCACCTGAGATGCTTGCGCATCTCACAGGGGCTTGCGCCCATAAGCATGCTTCGCATTGCTACCCCCGCGCACTGACGTCGTTCGCCATGCGCGGAATTCTTGAGAATCGGTCAATACATAAAAAGACCGATTACTTTCCCAAACTTCCCCTTTCTTGCCCAAAGGTGATTATCAAGGCACAGTAAGTCGTTTGTGGCTATAATGGGTATTCGTCAACCTCACGTCAGCCGCTCATCCCACACTATGGGGAAGGGTCCATCAATCATGGATAAATCGAACTTGGGATGAAGCGGATTTACTATGATGTTATATTCGGATGGGACGACAGCCGAAGGCACCTTGAGCGCGATCGAGCGCTGTTCCTGAAACCAAGTGGAACCGAAACGGGCGGAAACCGCGCCACGGTATCCATCCTCCCCCGGCTTTGCATTCCAGCCTTGGGGCATAGCCTGCGGCATCTCGATGAGATCATCCGGCAGGTTGACCGAGAACCATAAATATCCGCGCAGAGACTTCGGCGAGGATAGGTGCGCAATGCTTTCCAGCGTGGCGAGCGCAAGTGATTCGGAACAATACACCATTTTGCACCCGGGATTGTTCCAACGTCCGGGGAAGAGGAATGTACCTCGTCCGCTGAACGCATCGGCCCTGATCCCATGTCTGGGATGAACGATGCGAAATGCTTTCACAGGTAGATGCCGTATTCGATCGCCCCGAGGGTGTTGACGACCATACGCTCGCCTGCGGACGTGCCGAGCAGGGATAATGGAGTCGCCCCGCCGAGGCTCCTGATGCTGCCGGAAAGCCACTCGCGGGCCTGATCGACGCCGCCAAGAGTATCCTTGGCCATCGTCCAGATCTTCAGAGCGCGGAACGCCCGTTCGGACATGTCTGAATCGAGCGGCTCGCCAGCCTTTTTCTTACGCTGGATTGTGCGCTCGTTCATGCCAAGGGCATGTGCAAGTTCTGCGACGGGGATACCCGCCTCAGTGGCGACCCCGTAAAACATCTCAGGAAGGACCCCGTCCCGGACGATCCGCATTTCAAGCTCCGTCATTTCAGGGCTGGAAAGAACCGCAACGGTCGGTTCCTTCGCGTCAGCGAGGGCAGCAGTCCACAAGCCCATGATTGCTGCGGCTCTCCTAGCTAGCGTAGCATGCGCATGTATAGCGCCTTTGATTCGAGACTTACCCACCCGATTGCGAACCTTGTGCTCGAGAACAACCGGATGTTTCAATTTCTGCGAAACCACTTCCGTCATATTACGCGAATATACACGACATTTGACGCATGTCAATTAAGTGTGCGCGGCTTTTCTTTTGCACCTTCATCACCGGTTCAATTCAAGAAGTGGTTTGGAGAGCTATTTCCCCAGCCGAAACCCCGTATGCCCCTCAAGCCACGCCAATGCCGACGACACCGTCCCCCTGTTATGCGGCATCTGAAAGCCGACGCGTTTCATGGCGCTGATGTAGGTCGGGTGGTAGCCTATGGCTGCGGCCAGATCCTTGCAGCACAGGCGCTTCTCGTGGGTGATGGTCTGATATTCAGGCATTTGTTTCGTGCTCACTCATCCGCACCGCTTCCGCCGCTCGTTCATCACGATTCTGGAAGTCTATCTCAAGGGCATGACTCCGATAGTCTGTCAGCACCTAGCCCGGCATCGTTGCCTGAGTCTTACGGAACGGGCCTACACGGACCGCACGCAACTGGATTTGGCGGACGCAATAGAAAAGCTCAATCGCTTCGTCTTAACACTGTATTTGCCACTGAATACAGTGGCAGGTTGTCATAACCAGTCCAATTCTGTCCAAACGCAAAAAACAAGCAAGAAGGCGGCAAGCTCTGAAGTTGTTGCGCGTAAGGCTGTTAGGTCTAGGAAATCGGCGCTGTCACGTCTTCGCAGACGGCGAAGAATGGCGGAGAGAGGGGGATTCGAACCCCCGGTAGCGGTAATAACCACTACAACGGTTTAGCAAACCGCCGCTATCGGCCACTCAGCCATCTCTCCTTGGGGTCCCGTTCGTGACAGGAAAGCGCATGTAAACCAAGCCTGCCTGTCCGCGCAAGTAAAAAGGCTTTCGGGGGCTTTCATTTGGGCGCGTTTCAGCGCGCGGGGTTCATTCTTGTTTCGGGGGTTCTTCGCGCGTGTTCGTGTCGGTTGACATTCGGTGATACAGGTAGCCTAGCGTCATGATCAGCAGGCCGCCGATGCCGAAGGCTCCTATGCGTTGCAGGGGTTCGTCCAGATCATAGACGAAGAGGCGGTACGCGGGGACGCACAGGGTCAGCAGGCCTATGAGGGGGTATGGTCTGGCTTTTAGCGCGATGCCGAATACGACTAGCGCGCAACTGTCCAGCGCCAGCAGGGGTGTGTCCCATGATGGGGGGACGAGTCCGGCGTTCACCAGCGGCATGGCGAATGCGCTCCAGTTTAGCAGCGCGAGCGCGGCGGGGATTATCTTTTCGATGCCTTGCCAGTTCCAGTCTTTGGCGCGTCTTTGGTATAGATACAGGGCGGGGATCGTCGCGCCGATCAGCAGGGCGGCGGTCATGGCGTATGCGCTTGCGTCGTCGCTGGGTTTGCGGGCGAGTTTGTCGATGAGTAGGACCAGTGTCGTGGCCATGACGATCAGTCCGGTCAGTCCGGGTCCGTTGAGGCGTTTTGCGCGCGCGATGGCGAGCATGAGTCCGCCGGACGCGGCCAGCGCGAGGGCCATCAGGTAGTAGCCGTCTTCGCGCATGTAGTTGTCCGCGCCGCATGTGAGGATGAGCAGCCAGATGCCGGCTATGGTCGCGGCGATGCTTTCCGCGATGCGGCGTTCCGGTTTCCCGTTGCGCAGGTAGGCGACGGCGAGCAGCCAGAGCGGGGCGGCGAAGAGGGAGGGGATGTTCAGTTCAAAGGCGGCGCGGATGATGAACAACGGGGCCAGCAGGGTGAACATCCGCAGCTCGTCCATTCCGCGTATGCGCGATAGCGTCACGAGTATGATTCCTTCAAGCGCGATGCCGCCCAAGAGCCAGTTCGTGAGGCTTAGTTGTTGCGCCGTCCAAGCTGCTGTCACGCAGACGGCGACGGTGAAGGCGATGTATCGGAAGGTTGTCCGCAGGGTCTTTTGTATGGAGATCTTGCCGGATAGAACGACCGCGATAATCGCGGCTGTTGTGCCCAGCATCGCCGCCAGCGTGGCTGCGGACTGCGGGGTTTTGCAGAACCACAGGGCGGCCATGAGGTAGTACATGCCTGCCGCTCCTCGCAAGGCGGTGCTGGATATTCCGGGTATGAATGACAGTGCCAAAGGCAGCGTGGCCAGAAGCAGCATGGAGGCGGGGGCGTTCCCGCTTATGATGGGCGAGAAGCTCTGGAGCGAAATGGAGAGCAGGGGCACAAGGAATGCAATTATTGCCGCGCCGACGTGGATAAGGTTCTCGTCCTCACTGGCCTGAATGTTCGCTTTTAGCATCCATGCCAGCGACGCGGCCAGCATGGGCGGGTATATCGCCATGAGGTTCCACGAGAGGCCAAAGTGCGTGACGCCGAGTTTCCCGGAAAAGACGAAGAACGCCACGCTTGCCAGCGCCGTGGCGACGGCTGTGCCCAGCAGGAAGGGTTTCTTTTCCCTGCGGCCAAGAATGCCCATTGCCGTCGCCTGCACGAGCAGCGCCGCCCAGCGCGTGTAGTCCGCGTAGTCCGTTATTATCCACAGGGAGGCGAGTGCCGAGGCCTTCACCGTGTATATGAGCGCGAGGCTTGACCAGCCCTTGCTCCATACGCGTTGGGTCAGTGCGCCGACCACGCAGGCTATGGACACGACCAGAAACGCCTTGCCCGTGTAATCGTCGAAGAAGCAGTCGAAATACACGTATGCCGCGATGCCCGCCAGCGCGGTTCCGGCGGTGGCCAGCGCCTCGTGAAAGGGAGCCTTCCAGCGCGGGATGGTTCCGGCGACAGGAATCAGCAGCGAGATTATGGCCAGATACCCGAGCGCGGAGTAGGCGTTGGGCGTTGACGCGATATTCATGAACACGGCGAGCAGGATCATCGACGCTGCGCCGATGGGCAGCGCGACCCAGGGGATGATGGAAAAACGTTTGTGCGCCACGGGCAGCAGCACGCCGGTCACGCAAAGCATGGCAGAGGAAACCAGCAGCAGATCGCCCAGCTTGGCGTAGGTCATGAAAGCCATCATCGGCCAGACCATTATGAACGCGGCCAGCACCACGTCTCTGGAGCGTCGCGCGAGGCCGAACAGAACGATCGCGCCCAGAACGCCGAGTTGCAGCAGTGCGCCCATCTTCGGGTCGTCGATCACCTGCACGGGTTTGAAGGCGTAGGCGGCGAAACTTGTCAGATAGCACATCACCACGCCCACCATCACGACGATGCCGCCGAACATGCGCTGGCGGCGTTCCAGAACCGTGCCCCCGGCAATCATGCCAAGGCTCACGCCCGCCATTTCAAGCAGGCGGGGCAGGGGAGGCATGCCCCGGTTTATATATATGCCGAAGAACAGCAGGGCCAGTATGGCGAGCGCGCCGCCTATGCGCGGCAGCCACCACTTCATCAGGTTCACCTCTCCCATTGCCGGAAACGCGAACAGCGGCCCTTCGCGTTCGTCCTCCTTCGCGCCTTGATGCGTCTTGCGGGCGTAGGCGGCATAGAGGCTCTCCGCGCTTGGCATGGGCAACGGGGCCGCCTCGAAAGGCTCGCGTTGCGCGACGGGGGCGGCTGCGTGTTGTGTTTGCGCCGGGGCTTCGGCGTCGGCTTGTCCGTGTTCCAGTCTGTTGACTCTTGCCGCCAGATGCATGGATTCAAGACGCAGCAGCCGCAGCCTCTCCTGCATGTCTTCGATGTCGTCGCCGTGGGCTCCGGGTCCATCCTTTTTGCGCAGGGCCAGAATGAGGGCTGCTGCGGGGGTGATCAGCAAGTAGGCGGCGAGCAGGACGAGTAATAACTCCATGATCGCGCATGGTACATATCGGGTTTTCAGACGCAAATCCGTAAATCCGAATCGGCAATCAAATACTTGCGCCGTGAACGAGCTTTCCGCTTCTCATTGCCGCAGGCGTGGTTAATGTCGGTTCCCGTGGAGAGTGCAAATGCGCCAAACTCAGGACAGAGGCTGCGGGACATGGTCCCGCACGAGCGCCCGCAGGAACGCCTCGAACGGCTCGGCGCGGCGGCGCTTGGCGACACGGAGCTTCTGGCCATGCTTCTGCGCAGCGGCAGCAAGGACATGGACGTGATGGCGGTTTCCCGGCAGATGATTCTGGAGGCCGGTTCGCTGGC
>JBAZHO010000150.1:0-5612 GCA_041652375.1 Opitutales bacterium
TGACGTCGCGGGGCTGTTTTCGTGATTGCATGCGCGCAACGCTGCACTCAGGGTTTGCCGCCGAAGACACGGGCATGGACCGTTCGCAGGCTTTTCAACCGTAAGATTTCATCAAATGGACCATTACTCAGACGTGCGCAAAAAGGTATCCGCCGCAAACGCGAGGCTTGGACAGGCGTTCATAGACGCCCTTCCCGAAGCCCGGAAGCCCGTCCTTTCCAAGAGCGGCCTTTACTACACGATCATTACGGCTGGCAACGCGGCGAAGAAGGCCGGCAAGGCCGATCTTGTGAGCGTCAATTACGAGGGCCGCCTGATCGACGGGACGCAGTTCGACAAGAGCGCCAGTCCGGTGCAGTTTCCCGTGGCAGCCGTCGTGGCGGGCTTCAGCGAGGGCGTCCAGCTTGTGGGCGAAGGCGGCAAGGTGCGCCTCTACATCCCCGGCAAGCTGGGCTACGGCGACAATCCGCCTCCGGGCTGCGGTATCCTGCCCGGCTCGATGCTGGTGTTCGACGTCGAGATCGTGGGCGTCACCAGAGGATTTTGATCCTATAGCGATTGCCAAAAGTTTCCCAAAATAGAAAACCTAATCTGGCAAGGAAACGGGACAACCGACGTATGCACACGCTGCGGACGCCTCGGAGAGGCGTCCCTACCTGTAAGAATGCTACCAACAGATTGCGCATCAACGCCTTAGGGGTAGGGACGGCTCTCCGAGGCGTCCGGGGAGGCTCGCGTTCGTCCTGCGGCTTTAAATTGGCCGACTTTTGGCAACCGCTATAATCCCTCTTGCCGGAAGCCGCGTTTTGCGCCGATCGGACCGGTGTGTCAGCCTCTGGAGCTCTTTTCGAGGCATTCCTCGATGGACTGCACCACTTCGTCCGGTGCTCCGTGATCTTCTATGGCAAGGTCTATGCCCGCGAGGTCTTCGCCGCCTATCTCGTCCAGACTGCGACCGCTGGCTAGCAGCGCGCAGCTCATTTCGGGGTGCAGCGCCTTCACTTCGGCGATCAGGGCGCTGTCCACGGCGTCCGCCCCCAGCAGGATTTCCAGCAGCATGTCCGGGCAGCGCGGGGTTTCGCGCAGGTAGCGGCGCAGGGCTTCCGGGCGCTTGAAGCAGATAAGCTCCCATTCCTTCTCGTGCATGCGTTGCACGATGTCGAAGTTCGCGCAGTCCCCGCTGGACATTATCGCCACGGTGCGGCGCTTCTTCCTGCTTTGGCCAAGGGACAGGCTTTCCTCCTCGTCAAGTTCCAGCGTTTCGCTGAAGTCCGCCATCGGCAGGTAGATGTAGAATGAGGTCCCGACGCCGACCTCGCTTTTCACGGCGATGCGGCCCTTGCTCTGCGTCATGAACAGACGGGCGTTGTAGAGGCCGAAGCCGGAGCCGCGCGTCGCTTCCTTGGTGGTGAAGAAGGGGTCCCATATGCGCGGGAGTATCCCCGTCGGTATGCCGCAGCCGTTGTCGCTGAACTCGATCACAATGCCGTCCCGAGGCGCTGGAACGGCGGAACCGGGAATGTCGTCGAAAAGGGGCGCGTCCGCAGCGATCTTGCTCACCTTGATCCATATGCGACCATCGCGCTCGATGGCGTCGCGGCTGTTGATGGCGAGGTTGAGTATGGTCTGGCGGAACGAGACGTCGTCCAGAAACACGGGCAGTTCCTCGCCGGTGAACGAGGTCTCGATCTTGGTGTGCTTGGGCAGAACGGCGTGAATCAGGTCTAGTTGCTCGCCCAGCAGGTTTTCGAGGCTGTAGTAGTTCTTCTGCCCGGCGACTTCGCGGTTCAGGTCGATGATGCGGCGCACGAGCTTTCGCGCCTGACGGCTGCTTTCCATGATCTGGCTCATGCCGCGTTGCCAAGGATGGTCCTTTTCGAGGGAGGAACAGTAAAGTTCGCTCAGCGAAAAGATGCCCGCCATGACGTTTGAAAAATCGTGGATAAGGCCGCTGGTGATCGTGGCGAGGTTTTCCTTCCACGCCGAACGAGACAGTCGCGCCTCCGCGATGGACTGGCGCGTGATGTCCAGCCATACGCCTTCGTAGCCCAGCAGCAGGCCGCCGGGGGAAAGGCGAGGCGTGCGCACGTCCATCATGTAGATGACGTTGCCCGTGGAGGGGCTGCGCAGGCGGTAGCTCAGGTTGGAACTTTCGCTGCGGATGGCGCTTTGCTCGATCTCCTTGAGGAATCCGGGCCTGTCGGCCTTCAGTATCAGGTCGAGGAACTGGTTGCCGTTGCGCAGCAGGGGCCGCGTGTCCATCTCCAGCTTTTCCGCCAGACCGGGTCCGATGTAGCTGAAGGAAAGGTCCGGGCGCTGGCTGAAGAAGATGCCGGGGAAATTGTGCAGGTAATGGTTCAGGCGGCTTTCCGCAGTGCGCAGGCGCAGGAACAACTGGCTCACGGTGACGGAGTCCAGCGGGATTTCCTGTATGGATGCCTGTTCGAGCTGCTCGCCGGGGGAAAGGGTGGGCGTCGCGGTGGCGATGATGATGTCCTCCCGCCTCAGTAGGTGCAGGGACAGCCCGGCGGCGTATTTGCGTTCGGCGTCCTCCCAAGGGAGGAAGATTTCGGCGGGCCATTGCGCCGCGTCTTCCGCAATGCGTTGCGCCCAAGAGCTTTCGATCGACAGAAGCACATCCCTGAGCTTCTTGCCGACGATCTCCCGGCAGGGCGCGCATATTCTATCGGATGCGTCTGGGCTCGCGCTCAGAATGCATCCGCTCTTGTCCAGAACGAACTGGCACAAACTGAAACTTGGATATGTAGCCTGCTCCATGGGGAATGACGGAAGACAGCCTTCATAGTCTTAGACGGTCCACGATGCGAGCCGTAAAGATGCCTCCGACGACTTGGGAGACGTTGATGAATCAGTTTCCGCCTTGCCTGCCTGCAATCACGGCTTCGCGCAGAAGCCCCGCAATCTTGTCCAGAGGGGCGATTTTCTGCACCGCCCCGAGTTCCACGGCAGCCTTTGGCATGCCGTACACCACGCAGGACGCTTCGTCCTGCGCGAAAGTCATTGCGCCCTTGTTCTTGATGGCCAGCATGCCGTCGGCGCCGTCGCGGCCCATGCCGGTGAATATCGCGGCGACGCAGTACTTCCCCGCCGCTTCCGCCGCAGTCTTGAAGAGGATGTCCACTGCCGGGCGTTGATGCCAGACCTGCGGTCCCTTTTTAAGAGTCACCTGATAGCCTTTCGGACCCCAGAGCACGACCATGTGGAAGTCTCCGGGGGCGACCAGCACCGTTCCGGGGCGGGCAAGGTCTCCTTCCTCGGCTTCCTTCACGCTGAGGGCGCACAGGGTGTTCAGGCGGTCTGCAAAGGCTTTGGAAAAATACGGCGGGATGTGCTGGACGATCACGATCGGCGGCATGTCCGCCGGGAGGTTGATAAGCACTTCCTTCAGCGCTTCGGTGCCGCCGGTGGAAGCGCCGAGGGCGATGAGCTGCCTTGGGTGAAAGCGCACCGGGGCGGCAACGGGCGCGGGCGGCGCGGCTGGCGCGCCGGGAGCGGATGGGAAGTCCGCCTGCTGGACGGCTGTGGCGCGGGGGAAGGGCGAGGCGCGCACGGGGCGGCGGAGCAGGCCGATGCGGTTGCGCGAGGCCCATGCCGCCTTGACCTTGTCCACGAGCTGCGCGCCCACGCTGCCCACGGAATACGGGCCGTAAGGCTTGGCTAGCACTTCGACGGCACCGAACTGGAGGGCGTCCATCGCGTATGTGGACCCGGCCTGACTGAGGGAACTCATGACGATCACGGGCATGGGCCGCTTCTCCATGAGTATTTTCAGAAAGGTCAGCCCGTCCATCTTGGGCATTTCGATGTCCAGCGTCAGCACGTCCGGGTTGAACTGGAGAATCTTGCCTTCGGCGTCGTAAGGGTCTTCCGCCGTGGCGACGACCTCGATCATCGGGTCCTCGCTCAGGATGCGCGAAAGCATGCGACGCACGACGAGCGAGTCATCGACGATCAGCACCTTTATTTTTTCGTACGCGCTCACAGACGTGGTTGCCTAGACCTTGCGGTATATGGAGGGTTTGATGAGTTTCAAGGGATGCTTGATGTTGGTCAGGCTTTCCGCGTGGCCGATGATGAGGTAGCCGCCCGGCTCTATTAGCGGATACATCTTGTCAACCAGTTCCTGCTGCGTGTCCCTGTCAAAATATATCATGACATTCCGGCAGAAGATAACCTGAAAGGTTTCCCTGAAAGGATAGCTCGGCGTGAGCAGATTCAGCGCCACGAAGCGCAGGTTGTGCCTCAGTTCGGCCTTCACCCGGTAGAAGCCGTCGGATTCGCCGATGCCCTTGTCGAAGTAGCGCATCAGCCAGTCCGGGCGCACCGGCCCGAGGCGGTCCTTTGCGAACACTCCTTCCTGCGCCTTGGCAAGGACGCGGGTGGAAATGTCGGTGCAGAGTATGCTCCAGTTCCATGCCTTGTTGCGCGAAAAATAGTCGTCCAGAAGGAGCGAGATCGTGTAAGGCTCCTCGCCGCTGGACGTGGCCGCGCTCCATACCCGGAAGGTCTTGCCGACGGCGGCGTGCTTTCCGGTTTCCATCTCGCAGAACTGGGGGAGGACCACTTGCGAGAGGAAGTCGAAGTGCTGCGGCTCGCGGAAGAAATACGTGTGGTTTGTCGATATGGAGTCGATGAGGTTGGTCATCTCGTCCCTGCCTGCGGCGCTCTTTAGATAGTTGATGTATTCCGCGTAAGAGGGCAGCTCCAGCGCCCGCAGCCTCTTGGACAACCTTGCCATGACCAGTTCTTTCTTGCTGGGTCCGAGGTTGATGCGGCTGTGTTCGTAAACAATCTTCCGTATGAATTCGTATTCAGCCGCCGTGATCGGGGCGGGCGAGGCGAACGGGCTGGAATAGTTGGATCCTGAACTGAAAGAAAATGCGCTCATGCTCTGCAGGATGGCTAATACAGTGAAACATCCGGAACTTCAACCGGAGTTGTCATGCCTCACGATATATACTCATAGCAGTTATTCGCCAGTCCGGGCAATAATTGAAGGGGGTAGAGTCCAAGTGCTTGATTTGCGGTAGCGCGGCTGTGCCCGAAAGCGTGTCGAAACCTCTTCCGCAGAGGGGCGGCATGCCGTGGATTTGCTTTTCAGTCTTGTGAGTCCGCGCGCATGAGGTGTAATAGCTTCGGGATGAATCGCGTAACAACTCTTTCGATACGCAGGCTGAAGGCGGCGGGCAGACAGGTCGTGTGTACCACGGCCTACGATGCCGCGTTTGCCGCGCTGGCGGATCAGGCCGGGGTCGATCTGATTCTCGTGGGCGACTCCCTTGGCACCACGCTTCTGGGGTTTCAGACCACGATACCCGTTACGGTGGACATGATGGCGCATCACGCCGCCGCCGTCTGCCGCGCGAAGACGAACGCGCTGGTCGTGGTGGACGTGCCTTTCGCCGTGGCGTCGGGCAGCTTCGATTCTCTGCTGGGCGTATGCGCCCGCTTCATGCAGGAATGCGGCGCGGACGCGGTCAAGATCGAGGGCGGCGTGGACTTTGCGCCCACGATTCGCCGTCTCGTGCAGGCGGGCATCCCCGTCATGGGTCACATCGGCCTTCTGCCCCAGCGGGTGTTGGAGCTTGGCG
>JBAZHO010000151.1:0-5606 GCA_041652375.1 Opitutales bacterium
GGTGGAACTGATAGACGTGGTGGCGTACATGGGAGAGCCCGGCGCGGCCACGCCCAGCGTCTCCGCCGAGCGCATGATCCTAAGCCCCGGCAAGCGGGTTCTGGCCATCGGCGCGCAGCCCGGCGTGGGCGGCTTCAAGGTGTTTCGCGTGCCGGAACTGTCCGGCTCTCTGGAGGAGGCCCCGGACCTGCAGGTTCAGGGCGACGTGGGCTATGAGGGCAAGCTCGGCGCATACGTCAGCAGCAGCGTTCTGGTCCCCGTCAACGAAAGTCTTTCCGCCGGGGCCAACATCGATCTTTACACAGCGCGCGGCCTGCTCGTCGGACCCGCCGCGAGTTACGACTACGAGAACGCTTCCGGCCATATGCGGGGCCGGCTGGACAGCGGCTGGATATCCGATCAGGGGGATCGCGGCTACGACTACTTCGGTCGCGCCGTGCCCATGAATCGCTGGTTCATGACGGCCCGCCACCAGCAGGTGGTCAATGACAAGGTGTACGTGACGGCGTACGTGAACCTTCTCAGCGACCCCGACATGCTGCGCGACTTCCGCCCGGAGGTCTTCAAGAAGAACCAGTACCCGGACAGCTACGTGGAAGTGAGCATGCCCGTGGGGGAGGACTTTGTCGTGAGCGCGCTGACGCGTTTTTCCGCCTTCGGCAACGACTACGCCGTATCGCGCCGCCTGCCGGAACTGCGCGTTGACATGCTGACAAATCCCCTGCCTTTGGGCGGCATTTACCAGACGGGTTTCGCGTCGTTCGCGGTCACGAATCTCAGCATGTTCGACATGCATATGTATAATCAGCGCGCACACGCTTTCTACGGCCTGATGCGTCCGTTTTCCCTCGCCCCGTGGCTGGCGCTCACGCCGAAGATCGGCGCTCTTGCAGCCCGCTACGACCGATCCATCGACTTGGACGACTACTCCGACGACAGCGTCGTGCCTGCCACGCACTACATAGGCGAGCTAGGGCTGGACCTGACGGCCAGTTTCCACGCCCGGTGGGACTACCGCAACAAGCTGCTCGGCATCGACGGGCTGCGCCACATCCTGCGTCCGGTGCTCAAATGGCGTCGCTACGGCAGCGCCGGGGACGACGAGCGGGGTTGTTACGACTCCGACACGGCTTTTTCGTGGATGAACGTTCCCGGCATGGATCTGAGGGACATTCAGGAGGACGATCTTGCGTATCTGAACGATCCGCAGGTCGTGCGCATGGGCGTGGAGAACGTGCTCCAGACACGGGCCGAGGGCGCGGGTTCCCGCGCTCTGGCCGCCCTGAACATGTATCACGACCACTACTTGAGCGGTTCGGAAGGCGACCGCGACTACGTGCAGTTATCCCTGACTCCGGCGAGCTATCTGGCGTTTTCCTACGAGACGGGCTTCGACACGGACCCGATGCACATGTACTGGCAGCGCGCGCGGCTGGCGCTCAAGAGCGCGGACCAGTGGAGCCTCAACCTTTACGCGGACTTTGCGGAGTCCGAATTCGAGGACTACATGAGCAGCTTTTTCTACCAGTTCAACCGCACTTGGGGCAGCGCGATAAGCCTTGGTTACGACGCGCGGGAGGGGGAGGTGGACCGCGCTTCCATCAGCCTGCTGCATCAGGTTGGTTCGTTCTGGCAGATTCGTTACCGCATCAGTTTCAACAAGGACGACTTGCGTCAGGACGATTTCGGCTTTTCCATCGCCGTTGCCGCTGAAACGTTCTAGGTTGTCCCGGTTGTCATGCCCAAGATTTCGGAGACTTTCTCTTCAACGCTTGAGGAGCCGGTGCATCTGGCGGCCTTCGAGGGGCCTTTGGATTTGCTGCTCTATCTGGTGCGGCGCGACGAGATCGACATCTACGACATCCCGATCGCGGAGGTCGCCCGTCAGTACATGGACGTCATCACAAGGGCGCAGGAGGGCAGGCTTGAGGTGGCGGGGGACTTTTTCGTGCTCGCCGCTTCGCTGATGCGCATCAAGAGTCGCTTGCTTCTGCCCGCTCAGGAGCGGCCCGAGGTCCCGGAGGACGAGGCACTGGAGGACCCGCGCTGGGAACTGGCCAAGATGCTTCTGGAATACAGGCGTTTCAAGGACGCCGCGGGCGAGCTTTCGGCGCGGATCGACGCGGCAATGGATTTGCTGCCGCGGCGCATCGCAGATGATGCCGCCCCGGAGCCGGAAACGGCTTCGCTGGAACAGGGGGACAGGTTCGCCGTCTGGGGCGCTTACAACCGGGTCCTGCGGCGTCTGGCGGAGCGCATGCGCGAGGGCAGGGTGGAGCCGGAGCGCATCAGCGTGAGCGACTGCATGGAGAGCATACGGGGCATTTTGCGGGAGCGCGGCTCTTTCTTGTTCACGGATTTGTTCCCGGCGGAGGGGCCGGTGTCGAGGGTTTTGGTCGCGGCGAGTTTTCTGGCCTTGCTGGAGCTTGTGCGGCTGGGGGCCTTGTTCTTGCGTCAGAACGCGGCGTTTGACGATATCGAGTGCCGGGGCGCGGCGTAGGGCGGGCGCGTTTTTCGTCCCGCGTTTGCCTTGTGCCGGATGGCTCCCGCTCTTGGATGGGCTTGCATGTCGGCGTGATTCGGGGCAATGTTTCCGCTATCATGATGTTTTCCGAAGTTTTGCCGGGCCTGCCTATCGAGGCGCTGGCGAGTGTCTCTGCAGGGGCGTCGTCGGCTGATGTCGAGCGCGTTCTGGCAAAGGGTTGCGCGGAGAGTCTGGAGGATTTCGCGGTCTTGATTTCCCCGGCTGCGAGCGGTCGGCTGGAGGGCATGGCGCAGATTTCGCAGGCGCTCACGCAGCGTAATTTCGGCAGGACGATCCACTTGTTCGCGCCGATTTACTTGTCCAACGAGTGCGTGAATGTGTGCAAATACTGCGGTTTTTCGCGGCACAACGTCATTCCGCGCGTCACTTTGCCCATCGCGCAGGTGGTGCATGAGGTGGGGATGTTGGCGCGACAGGGTTTCCGGTCGCTGCTGCTTGTCGCGGGCGAGCATCCCAAATACGTCAGCGATGGCTATGTCGCGGATGTGATCAGGGCTTGCCTGCCGATCATGCCGGGCATTTCCGTGGAGCTTGGGCCTGCGAAGACGGAACATTATGTCCCGATGGTGGAGGCGGGTTGCGAGGGTATCGTGGTCTATCAGGAGAGTTACCACAAACCGACTTACCAGCAGATGCACACGGCGGGGCCGAAGAAGAATTTCGAGTTTCGGCTGGACACGCCGGAGCGCGCTTACGACGCGGGCATGCGGCGGCTGGGCATCAGCGCCTTGTATGGTTTGCACGAGTGGCGGCACGAGGCTTTGGCCGTGGCCGCGCATGCGTTGCATCTTCAGCGTTTTTGCTGGCGGGCGCAGTTGAGCGTCGGCTTGCCGCGCTTGCGTCCGGCGGCGGGTGGTTTCAGCCCGCGTCTGGAGAATGTCATGAGCGATAGGCAGGCGGTGCAGCTTATGTGCGCTTTCAGGTTCTTGCTGCCGCGCGCGGATATTTCCGTCACGACGCGGGAGCGGCCTGCTTTGCGCGATGGTATGGTGACGGTTGGGGCCACGCATATGAGCGCGGGGGCTTGCACGGAGCCGGGTGGTTACAGCGCATACAGCGAGACGAGTTGGCGGCCTTTGCAGGTGCAGCCGGGCGAGCAGTTCCATGTGGCCGATGATCGGAGTCCGCGCGAGGTCGCGGCGATGATCCGGTCCCGTGGTTACGAGGCGGTGTGGAAGGATTTTGATCAGTGTTTCGTCTCGGCGGAGCCGTTGGAGGGCTTGGCGTCGTGAGCTTGGATTCCGCAATGCCGGCCCCGGGGCGTATTCGGGTCCGGGCCAATGGGGAGTTTTTCGAGGTGAATTTCGGCGCGTCGCTTGGGGCTTTCCTCGCGGAGCGGGGGCTTTCGTTGGGTCGGGTTGTAGTGGAGCGTAACGGGGGCGCGTTGTCTCCCGCAGAGGCGCGCAGCGTGGTTTTGTGCGATAATGATCGTCTCGAGATCGTCCGCATAGTAGCCGGCGGCTAGGCAGGGCGGACGCGCCCTGCCGCCCCTTGCATTTGTGGGTATTATAGCGGTTTCCAAAGGTCGGCCAATTTGAAGCCGCAGGGCGAACGCGTGCCTCCCCGGACGGCTCGGAGAGCCGTCCCTACCACTAAAACGTTGATGCTCAATCTGTTGGTAGGGACGCCTCTCCGAGGCGTCCGGGGCGCGTGCATGCGGCGGTTGCCCCGTTTCCTTGCCAGATTGGATTTCAATTTCGGGATACTTTTGAAAAACGCTATAACTAGCGTGGTAGAAATACCGATTATCAAGCATTGTGACGAAGGAGACTTTGGAGCTGCCGGGACTTGTGGCGCGGGTTAACAAACTTGTGTATCGTTTCGACCCCGATAATGCGCCGAAGGGACGGTCTCACATATTTATCTATTTCATCACCATCGACAATCAGTCCGCCTACGAGGTGACGATCATGGGGCGGCGATGGGTTCTCCACGGGCGCGATGGGCGCATCCATGTCGCGGAAGGCGACGGTGTGGTTGGCGAGAATCCCCGCATCCGTTCGGGCGAGAGTTATTCCTTCAACAGTTTTCACATCGTCGGGGGCCCGGCGATGGCCGTGGGGAGTTTCCACGGCGTGGACTCCGAAGGCAGGCACATACTTGTGCGCATCCCGGCATTTCCGTTGCAATTGCCCGGTCGGGATGCGTAATGCATTCCCCGTGAAGTTTGTCGATCTGGGTACGGGCGAGGGTATTGGCGCCAACTGTCATCTTCTGCAAATCGGGCCGTTCCGCGTCATTGTGGATGCGGGACTCAACCCGCGCGAAGTGGGGCCTGCGTCCCTGCCGAGGCTGGACCTGATCGACCCGGCTCCCGACGCGGTGATCCTTACGCATTGTCATCTGGATCATCTCGGCGCTTTGCCTCTGCTCGCGCGGCGTTTCCCGGAAGTGCCGTTCCTGATGAGCCTGCCCAGTTCCATGCTGGCGGCGCGGATGCTGCATAATTCGGTCAACGTGATGACGCGTCAGCGCGAGCAGCGGGGGCTATCTGGCATGCCCCTATACACGCACGGCGAAGTTGACCGGATGTTCGCCAACGTTCTGGCGCTGAAGTACGACATGCCGCGCGAGATCGAGAAAGACGACGAGTCCTTGCGCATCACCCTGCATCAGGCAGGGCATGTCGCGGGCGCAGCCGCCGTGGAGTTCGAGTGGCGCGGGGAGCGCATCCTGCACACGGGGGACGTCCTTTTCGACGCGCAGCGTCATGTCGGGGGCGCGAAGCTGCCTGCTGGACCGTTCAGCGCGCTGGTCATGGAAACCACGCGCGGGCTGGCTTCACGGCCCGAAGGCGGTGGCAGGGACGCGGAGACGATGCGCTTTCTGGAAACGGTGGAGCGCACGATTCTGGGCGGCGGTTCGGTGCTGATCCCGGTTTTCGCTCTGGGCAGGGCGCAGGAGATGTTCTGCATTCTGCACGAGTCGCGCAAGTTGCTGCCCAAGTGCCCGATTTTCAGCGCCGGGCTGGGCTTGGATTTGGCGGAGCGTTTCGACGAGATCTCGCGCAAGACGGGGCTTCTGCGTTTCCGTTCCAGCGTGCTCAGGGACCTGAATTTGC